>DATGVV010000729.1:0-8254 GCA_035299885.1 Chloroflexota bacterium
CCGGGCCAGTCGTCGGCTACGACAGCCACGTGCTCGGCGTGACCACCGCCGGCGCAGGCGACTACGAGGCGCTCAAAGGCGCTGACATCGTGCTGGTCACCTCGGGCGTGCCGCGTAAGCCGGGCATGAGCCGCGACGATCTGCTGGGCACCAACGCCAAGATCATCAAAGGTGTCACCGAAGCAATCGCCAAGTACGCGCACACCTGCATTCTGCTGCTGATGACCAACCCGCTGGACGCGATGTGCCACGTAGCCATGCAGGCCACCGGCTTCGCGCGCGAGCGGCTCATCGGCCAGGCGGGCGTGCTGGACTCGGCCCGCTTCCGGACGTTCATCGCGCGCGAGCTGAAGGTGTCCGTGGAGAGCGTCCATGCGTTCGTGCTGGGCGGGCATGGCGACGAAATGGTGCCGCTGCCGCGCTACTCAACGGTCGCCGGGGTGCCTATCACCGAGCTGCTGCCCCAGGACCGCATCGACGCCATCGTGCAGCGCACCCGCCAGGGCGGCGCCGAGATAGTGAACCTGCTCAAGACCGGCAGCGCCTTCTACGCGCCAGCCGCCGCCTTCGCCCAGATGGTGGACGCCATCGTGTACGACAAGAAACAGATCCTGCCCTGCTCGGTCTACCTGAAAGGCGAGTACGGGGTCAAGGACCTGTTCGTGGGCGTGCCCATCAAGCTGGGCGCCAACGGCATGGAGGGCGTGTTCGAGATTAAGCTCAGTCAGGCCGAGCAGGAAGCGCTGAACAAGTCCGCCGGCGCCGTGAAGGAGCTGGTGGATCTGCTGCCTCAGGTGATGGGATAGTGGCGGACCCTCTCCCTAGTCCTCTCCCAGAGGGAGAGGGAAAACGCGTGGAGTCCGATTCGATGGGCGAGATCCCCGTCGAGAACGACCGCTACTGGGGAGCGCAGACACAGCGATCGCTGATCCACTTCGACATCGGCTACGACACCATGCCCCGCGAGATCATCCGCGCCATGGGCATCCTCAAGAAAGCCTGTGCCCAGGTCAACGCCGAGCTGGGCAAGCTGCCGCGCGAGAAGGAACAGCTGATCGTCCAGGCAGCCGACGAGGTCATCGACGGCAAGCTGGACGAGCACTTCCCGCTGCGCATCTGGCAGACGGGTAGCGGCACGCAGTCCAACATGAACGCCAACGAGGTCATCTCCAACCGTGCTATTGAGCTGGCGGGCGGCGCCCTGGGCTCCAAGAAGCCCATCCACCCCAACGACGACGTGAACATGTCCCAGTCGTCGAACGACACGTTCCCGACGGCGATGTACGTCGCCGCGGCGGAGCGGGTGCAACACGCACTCGTGCCGGCGGTAAAGGAGCTGCGGGACGCGCTGCAGCGCAAGTCCGAGGAGTTCAAGGACGTCGTCAAGATCGGACGGACCCACCTGATGGACGCGGTGCCACTGACGCTGGGCCAGGAGTTCTCGGGCTACGTGTCCCAGCTCGACGACGACCTGAAGCGCCTGGAGCGGGTCCTGCCACAGCTGCTGGAGCTGGCCATCGGCGGCACGGCAGTGGGCACCGGCTTGAACGCGCCGCCGGAGTTCGCGGAGCGGGCAGCCAAGAAGATTGCTGACCTGACCGGTATGCCGTTCGTGTCGGCGCCCAATAAGTTCGCGGCGCTGGCCTCGCACGACGCGCTGGTGATCGCCAGCGGGGTCCTCAAGACGCTGGCCTGCTCGCTCATGAAGATCGCCAATGACGTGCGCTGGCTGGGCTCCGGGCCGCGGGCCGGTCTGGCCGAGCTGAGCCTGCCCGAAAACGAGCCGGGCTCGTCGATCATGCCGGGCAAGGTCAACCCCACGCAGTCTGAGGCCCTGACGATGGTGTGCGTGCAGGTCATGGGTAACGACGCGGCCATCGGGTTCGCGGGCTCGCAGGGCAACTTCGAGCTGAACGTCTTCAAGCCGGTCATGATCCACAACTTCCTGCACTCGGTCCGGCTGCTGACTGATGCCTGCCGCTCGTTCCGCGAGCACTGCGTGGAGGGCATCGAGGCCAACCGCGCCCGCTGCGAGGAGTACGTCAACAGCTCGCTGATGCTGGTGACGGCGCTGTCGCCCAAGATCGGCTACGACAAGGCCGCCCAGGTGGCCAAGAAGGCGCACCACGAGGGCACCACGCTGCGCGAAGCAGCATTGGCGCTGGGCTACGTGACAGCCGAGGAGTACGACCGGGTGGTCCGGCCGGAGCTGATGCTCGGGCCTGAGGGCTAGGAGCTTCGACTTCGAGATAGCTCTAATGGGCTAGCGGCGAAGGCTGGATTTGGCAAGCAGGCTTAAATTCTTTTTGTGACCCCAGCGCGGGCGCTTGAACTCTTTTCAGGGAGCCCCGTGTTCCGGGGCGTGTCGCCGGCGCATCTGAAAGAGCTGGCCGAACATGCCCGGCCTCGATCCTTCGCGCGAGCGAGCACGATGATGGCCCAGGGCTCCGTCAGCGAGTCCATGCACTTGCTCGTCAGCGGCCAGGCGAGGGTCGAGCGGGCAATTGGCGATCCGCCGACCATCGTCCACCTCGCGGATCTGGGGCCCGGCGAGGTCGTCGGCGAGATGGGCGTTCTCGAGGACCGGCCGCGATCCGCCACGGTGGCGGCGCTCGAGGACCTGGAGACGCTGGAGCTCAAGGCCGACTTCCTCAAGAAGGTGTTCCAAGAAGACAACGACGTGCTGCTGGCGATCATGCGGCTGGTCACCCAGCGCTGGAGGAACATCGACGAGCTGGTGGAGCAGACGCTCAAGATCACGCAGGCGCAGCTGAGCAGGGCGGACGAGCCCGCGCCCGCGGACCCGACGCAAGCCGCGGTCGCGCTGCGAGCCTTCTTGCGCAGTCCCGTCTTCAATCACGCCCAGCTGGCGCATCTGAAAGAGATCGCCGAGCACGCCCAGCCGCGATCGTTCAAGAAGGGCGAAATCCTGATGCGCCAGGGCGCTACCAGCGAGTCGATGGATCTCATCGTCAGCGGGCGCGTCAAGGTCGAACGCGCGGTGGAGCGCATCAAGAAGCCGCTTCACGTGGCCGAGCTGGGCCCCCTGGACGTCGTTGGGGAAATGGGTGTGCTCGAAAACCGGCCCCGCTCGGCAACCATCACCGCGCTGACCGGCGTCGACACCTTCGAGGTCAAGGCCGGGTTCCTGAAGCAGCTGTTCCAGCAGGACACTGAGGTCCTGCTGGCCATCATGCGGGTGGTGACCCAGCGCTGGAAGGACATTGACGAGCTGGTTGAGGTGTCGGTGAAGATCGCCTTGGCGCAGTTCGGCCAGGAGCGAGCCTAGCCCTATTCGAACTGGGCCAGCAGGAACTCGCGGAAGGCTTTGGCCGCTTCGGATTGGCGGCGCGTGGCCTTCCACGCCAGGGACAGCTCGCGGGTGACGTTGGGCGGGTCGAGCGGAACCAGCCGCCAGGTGTACTCGCCGCGGTGGATGCCGGAGCGCGGCAACAGCGCGATGCCGAGGCCCTCCTGGACCATTCCGTAGATGGTCTCGCGCTGGTTGCTCTCGAAGGCGATGGTCGGGCTGAAGCCCGCCTCGGCGCAGGCGTCGAGCACGACGCGCCGCAAGCCATAGCCAGGCTTGAACAGCACGAACTGCTCGTCGCGCAGCTCGCCCAGGCTGACAACCTGGCGATCGGCCAGGCGGTGTGTGGGCGGCAGCAGCACGATCATCTCGTCCACCACCAGGCAGCGACGTTCGAGAGCGCCGCTGGGGTGGGCCTCGGCGGCGGTGATGATCGCCAGGTCCAAGGCTTCCTCCAGCAGCAGCTGCAGCAGGACGTCGCTGCCCTCCTCCTGGATGGCTAGCTCGATGCCCTGAAAGCGGCGGTGGAAGTCGGCCAGCAGCGGCGGCAGGCTGAAGGCGCCGACGGTGGGGATGGTGCCCATCAGCACGCGTCCGCGCTTGAGGCCGCTGAACTCGTGCATCTCGATCTCGGCGCTTTCCACGAGGTTGAGGATCTGCTGAGCGGCGCCCACGAAGTCCTCGCCGGCCGGCGTGAGACGAACGCGCCTCGTCGTCCGCTCGAACAGCTCGACCCCCAGCTCACGCTCCAGCTTGCGGATCTGGTTGGTCAGGCTCGGCTGCGACAGCGGCAGCGCCTCGGCCGCGCGCGTGAACGACAGGTGCCGCGCAACGGCCAGGAAGTATCGGAGCTGGTCGAGTTGCACGATTAATAGCTCGGTTCAATTAATTCTATAGCTAGGTGGCTATTGAAGCGAATAATTCCGGGTGCCAGAATTCGGGGGCCATCCTGACAAAGGGGTCACTGCGGACAAAGGGGTCATTGCGCGTGCTTGCGACCGATGAGCTCAAAGAAACCCACCACGTGAAGCCGGTGGTGAACGACTTCACATTCATGGCGGCGACCATCAACGGCTCGGGCAGCCAGTCCTCCAACCTGGTGATTACCCGGGCTCTGTTCATGATGGGCATCCCCGTGGCGCCCAAGAACGTGTTCCCGTCGAACATCGAGGGCCTGCCGACGTGGTACTACATCCGTACCAGCCCGGAGGGCTACATGGCCCGCACCGACGACGTGCACGTGCTGGTGGCGCTGAATCCCACCACCTGGCAGCGCGACGTCTCGAGCGTGAACCCGCGTGGAGCGATCATCCATGAGGCCACGTACCCGGTGGCCGGGCCAACCAAGCGCGACGACTGCGTCTACTATCCGGTGCCGTTCCACAAGATGGGGCGGGACAACATCGAGAACGCCGATCTGCGCAAGTACCTGACCAACATGATCTACGTGGGATCGGTGGCCTGGCTGCTGGACATCCCGATGGACGTCATCGAGGCGGCGGTGGCGCACCAGTTCCGGCGCAAGCCCAAGGCCGTGCCGATGAACATGAAGTCGATCCAGATGGGCTACGACTACATGGTGGCCAACCACAAGAAGCAGGACGGTTACAAGGTCAAGCCGCTGAAGGGCAAGACCGAGGGCAAGATCCTGATCGAGGGCAACCAGGCGCTGGCGCTGGGCGCGCTGATGGGCGGCTGCACCGTAGCGGCCTGGTACCCCATTACCCCCTCGTCCAGCGTGTGCGAGTACCTGGAAGGCTACGCCACCCGGCTGCGCAAGAACGAGGACGGCACGCGCAACATCGCCATCATCCAGGCTGAGGACGAGCTGGCCGCGGCCGGCATGACCATCGGCGCGGGCTGGGCGGGAGCGCGAGCCATGACCTCGACCTCTGGCCCCGGCATCTCGCTGATGGCCGAGTTCACCGGGCTGGGCTACTTCGCCGAGATCCCGGCCGTCATCTGCGACATTCAGCGCATGGGCCCCTCAACGGGCCTGCCCACGCGCACCAACCAGGGCGATATCACCTTCGCCAACGGACTGTCCCACGGCGACACCAAGCACCCGCTGCTGCTGCCCGGCACAGTTGAGGAGGTGTACGAGTTCGGTCAGCTGGCCTTCGACCTGGCGGAGCGGCTGCAGACGCCCATCTTCGTGATGAGCGACCTGGATCTGGGCATGAACCTGTGGATGGCGGACCCGTTCAAATACCCGGAGCGCAAGTTCGACCGCGGCAAGGTGCTGACGGCCGACGACCTGAACAAGCTCAATGGCGAGTGGGGACGCTACCGCGACGTGGACGACGACGGCATCCCGTGGCGCACGCTGCCGGGCACCGAGCACCAGGCATCGGGCTACTTCACCCGCGGCTCCGGGCACGACGAGAACGCCCGTTACAGCGAGCTGCCCGAGGTGTGGTCGCGCACGATGGACCGCCTCAAGAAGAAGTACAACACCGCCAAGAAGTACTTGCCCAAGCCCATTGTCGATAAGGTGGGCAGCAAGATCGGCATCCTGGCCTACGGCAGCAGCCATCCGGCCGCGGAAGAGGCGCGCATCAAGATGGCGGCGCGCGGGCTGAAGACGGACTACATCCGAGTGCGGGCGGTGCCGTTCACGGACGACGTGATCGAGTTCATCCACCATCACGACCGGGTGTACGTGGTAGACCAGAACCGCGACGGCCAGCTCTACGGCCTGCTGAAGCTGGAGCTGGACGGCGTACAGGCCGACAAGATGGTGTCGGTACGCCACTACGACGGCACGCCTATCCCGGCCACGGCCATCATGGGGCCAGTGCTGGTGGCCGAGGGCAAGGCCAGCAAAGACGAGTTCGAGCGGCCGGGCGGGTTCATCCTGGCCCTGCCGGTTGAGGAGGGCAACTCATGAGCACGCCGCAGGATCCGCAGAACACCCCGCGCGTGGACTCGGCGCAGATCGGGCACGACGAGATGCCGGCCAACGAAGGGCAGAAGCGGACGGCCAGCCACGCCTCCGCTGACTCGACTTCGGGCACGAACCAGCCGGTGTCGGGCAACGGGAACGGGCATGGTGGCGGCGTCGCTACGGCGCCTCGGACGACCGTCACGGGCGCGAACCGCCTTGGCTTGCTGCGCGACGTCTACAAGGGATCGCCCACGACGCTGTGCGCTGGCTGCGGGCACAACGCCATCACCAACCACATCATCAAGGCCTTCTACGACTACGGGGTGAACCCCTACTACCTGGCCAAGATGAGCGGCATTGGCTGCTCGTCCAAGGCGCCGGACTACTTCGTGAGCCGGGCGCACGGCTTCAACAGCGTGCACGGCCGCATGCCTTCCGTGGCGACGGGCGCCAAGCTGGCCAACCGCAAGCTGATCGTGGTGGGCGTGAGTGGCGACGGCGACACGGCCTCGATCGGCCTGGGGCAGTACTGCCACATGATCCGCCGCAACCTGGACGTGGTGTACATCTGCGAGAACAACGGTGTGTACGGCCTGACGAAGGGCCAGTTTTCGGCCACGGCCGACCTGGGATCGATCCAGAAGGGCGGCAAGCCCAACGAGTTCGAGACGATCGACATCTGCGCCCTGGCCATCGAGCTGGGCGCGTCCTTCGTGGCGCGCTCCTTCTCGGGTGACGGCAAGCAGGTGGTGCCGCTGCTCCAGGCGGCGCTGGCGCACCAGGGCGCGGCCATCCTGGACATCATCAGCCCATGCGTGACGTTCAACGACCACGAGGGCTCGACCAAGAGCTACGCCTACGTGAAAGAGCACGACGTCGAGTTGGACGACATCGACTTCATCCCCTACTACGAGAACATCCAGGCCGACTACGAGCCCGGCACCGCGGCCGACGTAACGCTGCACGACGGCTCGCACATCCATCTGCGCAAGCTGGCGGAAGAGGAGCACGACCCCCACGACCGCCTCTCAGCCCTGCGCGTCATCCACCAAGCCCGCGACAAAGGCGAGCTCCTGACTGGCCTGCTGTACATCAACCCTCAGCAGAAGGATCTGTGCGAGCTGGAGAACCTCCCCGAGGGCTCGCTGAAGGACTTCACGGAAGAGGAGCTGCGCCCCTCGCGCGAGACGTTTGAGGCATTGATGCTGGAGTACGCGAATTAGCTAACGCGTTGGCATCGGTATCGAGGGCGGCATTGGCGCGAGGCTGGGAGTCTGGAGGATGCGCTCCAGGGCGGCCAAGGCGCGGCGCTGCAGCTGTTTGACGGCGTCCTCGCTGCGGCGGAGGGCGCGAGCAGTCTCAGCCACGCTCTGATTCCGGATGAGGCGCAGCACGATCACATCTCGCTGCTCGGGCGTCAGCAGGCAAATGGCGTCGTGCAGGACTTTGCGGCTCAGGAGCAGCGAGATGTCCAGGCTGGTCGCCTTCTTGGCCAGCGGCTCTTCCTCGAATGGCACCGGCCGCAGCTTAGGAGCGCGGCGGTAGTGGTCGATGACGCGATTGTGCGCGATGCGGTACAGCCAGGCGCTGAAGGGGACATCCTGGAAGCGGTACGTGCCGACATGCTCCATGGCCTTCACGAACACGTCCGCGGTGAGGTCCTGCGCAACCTCCACGTCGCTGTTCACGTGCCGCAGCACGTAGGCGTAGACCTTGGAGCAGTACAAAGCATAGAGCTCGCTGAAGGCTTCGCGGTCGCCACATTGGGCGCGGCGCACAAGGGCCATCGTGGACCCATCAGCGGCCGGGTTGCTGTCCATGTGTCTTGACACTACAGCAGCCCGCTCGACATTGCAGTGCCTTGCATCACAATAGCCGGTTGTAGACTGGCCGGCGTGAGTGGATTCAAGGACTTACGCGGGTTTATGACCTGCGTAGCGGCAAACTGGAGCAGACGCTGCGCGTCATGGAGCAGCAGCACCTCACGGCCGGCAACAGGGCACCTCTCCGCCGCGTGTTCAAGCTGGACATGTCGTTGGCCCGCGACGCCCAGGCGG
>DATGVV010000730.1:0-6690 GCA_035299885.1 Chloroflexota bacterium
GGTCGCGCTATTGATTAGCGAATGAGGGACATTTGCCTGGATCGCCCGATTGTCGTCGAGCACATCTCTCCGCGGCTCGACGGCGGAAGGTTCGCGGTCAAGCGCGAGGCTGGCGACGTCCTGGAGGTGTCAGCCGACATCTTTGCCGAGGGGCACGGCTTGCTCGCCGCGGCGTTGAAATACCGGCCATGCGACGATCCGGCCTGGAGCGAGGCGCCGATTCGGCTCCTGGACAACGATCGCTGGCAGGGCAGCTTCGCCCTAGAGAAGGTCGGCCGCTATCAGTACACCATCGAGGCCTGGCGGGATGTTTTCGGCTCGTGGCGCAGCGACCTCCGCAAAAAGGTGGACGCCAGGGAGGACGTGGCCGCCGAGCTGCTGGACGGGCGCCGCCTCGTCAAAGAGGCTGCCGCCCGGGCCACCGGGCCCAACCAGGCTGAGCTGACCCGCTTCCTGGATACGCTGCGCGGCGGCAGTGAGATCGAGCTGTTCCTGGGTGATGACCTTGCGCGGCTCATGGCCAGGCACCCGGATCGCAGCCAGGCCACAACGTACGAGCCGTTCCTGGAGGTCGTGGCCGATCGGGAGCGCGCACGGTATGCCGCCTGGTACGAGCTGGTCCCCCGCTCGCAGGGCACGGTTCTGGGCCGCGGCGCCACCTTCAAGGAGGCCCAGGCGCGGCTGCAGGACGTCGCCGCGATGGGTTTTGACGTTGTCTACCTGCCGCCCATTCACCCCATTGGGCACACCGGCCGGAAGGGCCCCAACAATGCGCTGGACCCCAAGCCCAGCGATCCCGGCAGCCCCTGGGCAATCGGCGACGAGACCGGCGGCCACAAGGCCGTCCATCCCGAACTGGGAACTATCGACGACTTCGATGATTTCGTTGCCGAGGCCAAGCGGCTGGGCATGGAGATCGCGCTCGACTACGCCATACAGTGCTCGCCCGATCACCCCTATGTCCGCGAGCATCCGGACTGGTTCTACCGCCGCTCCGACGGCAGCATCCGCTACGCCGAGAACCCTCCGAAGAAGTACCAGGACATCTACCCCATCAACTTCTACTGCGAGGATCGTGAGGCGCTGTGGGAGGAGCTCAAGAGCATCGTCCTGTTCTGGATTGCGCATGGCGTGAAGACATTCCGCGTCGACAATCCGCACACCAAGCCCTTCCCCTTCTGGGAGTGGCTGATTCGGGGAGTCCAGTCGGAGCACCCCGACGTCGTCTTCCTGGCCGAGGCGTTTACGCGGCCCAACATTATGAAGTACCTGGCCAAGGCTGGCTTCACCCAGAGCTACACCTACTTCACCTGGCGCAATACCCCGAACGAGCTGCGCGAGTATCTGACGGAGCTCACCCAGTCCGAGATGCGGGAGTACTTCCGCGGCAATCTGTTCGCCAATACGCCGGACATCCTGCACGAGGTGCTGCAGCGCGGGGGCAAGCCGGCCTTCCAGATGCGGCTCGTGCTGGCGGCGACGCTGAGCTCCGTGTATGGCATCTACAGCGGTTTTGAGCTGCTGGAATCATCACCCCTGCACCCCGGCTCCGAGGAGTACTTGAACTCGGAGAAATACGAGTACAAGGTGTGGGACTGGGACCGCGCCGGAAATATCAAAGATTTCGTCGCCCGGGTGAATGCCATTCGCCGCGACAACGGGGCGCTGCACTTCTACAAGAACCTCCGCTTCCAGGGCTGCGACAACGCTAATGTGCTGGCCTACGCCAAGGTGCATAACGACAACGTGGTGCTGGTTGCGGTCAACATGGACCCCTACCATCCGCAAGAGACGGCGATTATGGCGCCGCTGGACTACGTCGGCGTGGCCGATGGCGAGCCGTTCCGGGCCGAAGAGCTGCTCAGCGGTCAGCCCGAGACCTGGGACAGCTTGTGGCGGCACGTGCGCCTCGATCCGGCCTTCAACCCCTGTGCCATGTGGCGTCTGTCCCGCACGTGAACGATCCCCTCTGGTACAAGGACGCCATCATCTACGAGCTCCACGTGAAGGCGTTCTACGACTCGAACGCCGATGGGGTAGGCGACTTCCGCGGCCTGA
Source organism: Chloroflexota bacterium (assembly GCA_035299885.1). Lineage (GTDB taxonomy): Bacteria > Chloroflexota > JAJPGV01 > JAJPGV01 > JAJPGV01 > DATGVV01. The sequence goes on from DATGVV010000730.1 coordinate 2,059, forward strand.
CCGAGAAGCTCGACTACATCCAGGAGCTGGGCGTCAATTGCATCTGGCTGCTGCCGACCTACCCGTCGCCCCAGCGTGATGATGGCTACGACATCGCCGACTACTACGGCGTCAATCCCGATTACGGAACCATGGAGGACCTCGACTGCTTCCTGGCCGAAGCGCACCAGCGCGGTCTGCGCGTCATCACCGAGCTGGTCATCAACCACACCTCGGACCAGCACCCCTGGTTCCAGGAAGCCCGCAAGTCACGCGATAACCCCTACCGCGACTATTACGTGTGGAGCGATACCGTCCATCGCTACCAGGAGGCGCGAGTCGTCTTTATCGATAGTGAGCGCTCCAACTGGACCTGGGACACCGTTGCCGAGCAGTATTTCTGGCACCGCTTCTTCAGCCACCAGCCGGACCTGAACTTCGACAACCCCAAGGTGCAGGACGAGATCCTGAATGTCGTGGCCTTCTGGCTGGACAAGGGGGTCGACGGCCTGCGCTGCGACGCTATCCCGTACCTGTACGAGCGCGAGGGCACGAACTGTGAGAATCTGCCCGAGACGCACGCCTTCGTTAAGAAGCTTCGGCATTTCGTGGACGAGCGCTACGGAGATCGCCTGCTGCTGGCTGAGGCCAACCAGTGGCCTGAGGACGTGCGGCCCTATTTCGGTGATGAGAACGGCCCGGAATTCCACATGGCCTTTCACTTTCCCCTCATGCCGCGCATCTTCATGGCACTTCGGCGTGAGGATCGAACGCCGGTCGTCGAGATCCTGGAGCGCACGCCCGAGATTCCCGAGGACGCGCAATGGGCCATCTTCTTGCGGAATCACGACGAGCTGACGCTCGAGATGGTCACCGACGCGGACCGCGACTACATGTACTACGCCTATGCGCTGGATCCGCGGATGCGCCTGAACCTGGGCATCCGGCGCCGGCTGGCGCCGCTGATGGACAACGGCCGCCGCCAAATGGAGCTGCTCAACAGCCTGCTTATGACTCTGCCCGGCACGCCCGTGATCTACTACGGCGACGAGTTGGGCATGGGCGATAACGTCTACCTGGGCGATCGTAACGGCGTCCGTACCCCAATGCAGTGGAGCGGCGACCGCAATGCCGGCTTCTCGCGGGCTGACGTGGAGCGGCTGTACAGCCCGCTCGTCCAGAGCCCCGTCTACGGCTACCAGGCGGTGAACGTCGAGGCGCAGCTGCGCGTGCCGACCTCGCTGCTCAACTGGATGAAGCGGCTGATCGCCATCCGCATGCGCTATCCGGCGCTGGCACGCGGCAGCACGCGATTCCTATCGCCCAGCAACGAGAAGGTGCTGACCTACATCCGGGAGTACCAGGGGCAGCAGGTGCTGGTGGTGAACAACCTCTCGCGCTTTTGCCAGTACGCCGAGCTCGAACTGAGGGACTACGAGGGCTGTGTCCCGCTGGAATGCTTTGGCAACAATCCCTTCCCGCGCATCGGCGAGCTGCCGTACTTGCTCACGCTCGGACCGCACGGTTTCTACTGGTTCCTGCTGACCCGGGGCTGATGCGGTTGGTCGAGTTCTCGCCTGCGTCGGTGCAAGCGGCGCTGCCTGACATCGTGCAGTCCATACCGCCAGAGTGGCTGAGAGCGCGCCGCTGGTTCGCCGGCAAGAGTCGTGACCTGGCTGGCATTGGCTTGTTCGACCAGGCGCTGATCAGTGAGGACCCGCTGGTGCTGCTGGCACTCTTGGAGGCACGGTATGCGGATGGGGCGAGCGAGCTGTACGCGCTGCCGCTGCTGTTCGGCGCTGCCGGAGGCTCCCCGCTGATGAGCCTGGAGGGGCCGGCCGGGCCGGCGGCGGTCAGCGATGCGCTCGAGTCCCCGTTCTACCAACGGCTCTGCCTGCAGCTGATAGCCGAGGGAGCCGCCCGGGGCCCACTGCGCTTCCAGCCCTTGACGGCACTGCGGGCGGATGCCGGCGACCCAAAGCCGCTCGGTGTGGAGCAGAGCAACACGTCCATTCGATATGGCCGGACGTGGATCCTGAAAAATTTCCGCAAGGTGTCCTTCGGCGAGAATCGCGATCTCGAGGTGGGCCGGTTCCTCACGCTGGAGGCCAGCTTCCCGCACACGCCGCAGGTTGGCGGCTGCATCTCGTATTCGGGCCGTCAAGCCGCGATCTTGGGCGTGCTGCAGCGCTTCGTGGAGAACGAAGGCGATGGCTGGACCTACGTCCGATCCCGGCTTCAGCCAGGGGACACGCCCAACCCGCCGGATGACATCTACTGGGCCCAGGATGGCTTGCCTGGCCGTGATACCGCGCTGCTGGCTGACATCGAGCAGCTGGGGCGCATCACCGGGGAGATGCACTTGGCGCTCGGCTCGCGCCCCGACCTGCCGGATTTCGCTCCGGAGCCGGTGTCGGCGGCTGACGTGGAGGCATGGCTGGCCGATCTGCGGTCTCAGCAGAGTACGGCCCTGGCCTCCGCCCAGACCGTGCGCCAGCACCTGCCCGCCGACGTGCAGAGGCTGCTTGCACGCGTCATCCTGAGCGAAGCGAAGGACCTTCCCTCGTGGCTGCAACCGGAAAGGTCCTTCGTCGCTGCGCTCCTCAGGCTGACATCGCCGGACTTCACCAAGATCCAGATCCACGGAGATTACCACCTCGGGCAGGTGCTGAAGACGCCCGAGGGCTTCAGCATCATCGATTTCGAGGGCGAACCGGCCCGTCCGCTGGAGGAGCGCCGGGCCAAGCAGCCGCCTCTACGGGACGTGGCCGGCATGCTCCGCTCCCTGCACTACGCCGCTCATAGTGTCTCCTCGGACGAGCGTTGGGCCGGGGCCTGGGCCAGATCAGCCGGCCAGCGCTTCGTCCAGGGCTGGCTGGCGGGCTCGGAGCGGCGCTTCGTGCCGGACTCGGACGAGGCGACCAAGCGTCTGCTGGTCCTGTTCCAGCTGGCCAAGGCCTACTACGAGCTTAGCTACGAGCTCAACAACCGGCCCGATTGGGCCGCTGTGCCGCTGCGCGGCATCGCCAGCCTGCTGGCGGAGGTCCGGGCATAGCGGGCCTGGACATGGGCGCCAGCGTGGTGCCCGGTGGCGTGTTTTTCCGCGTCTGGGCTCCCGCCGCCAAGCAGGTGGAGCTGGTGGTCCAACAGCCTGCCGTTGAGCTCCCTATGGACCGCGAAGCCGATGGCACCTGGGCTCTCCGGCTCGAGGGCGGGCAGGCCGGCACCCGTTACAAGTACCGGATCGATAGCGGCGGCGAATATCCGGACCCTTACTCGCGCTATCAGCCCGAGGGGGTCCACGGCCGCTCCGAAGTTGTCGATCCGCAGCGCTTCGCCTGGCACGATGCGGACTGGCCCGGCCTCGATCCGAACGAGCTGGTGATCTACGAATGCCACACGGGCACGTTCACGCCGGAAGGGACCTTCGAAGCGGCGATCCAGAAGCTGCCGTACGTGCGAGACCTGGGCGTCACCGCGCTCGAGCTGATGCCGGTGGCGGAGTTCTCCGGCCGGCGCAACTGGGGCTATGACGGCGTGGACTGGTTCGCGCCCAGCCGCAGCTATGGCGGTCCGGCCGGCCTGCAGCGACTGATCGACACCGCTCATCAACACGGCGTGGGCGTCCTCTTGGACGTGGTCTACAACCACTTTGGCCCGGAAGGCAATTACCTGCGCCAGTTCTCGCCCGACTACTTCACCGATCGCTACGAGACGCCTTGGGGCGCGGCCATCAACTACGATGGGCCGGGCAGCGAGTGGGCGCGCAAGCTGGCTATTGACAACGCCTGCTATTGGCTGCGCGAGTACCACGTGGACGGGCTGCGGCTGGACGCGACGTTCGCCATCTTCGACACGTCAGCGAAGGACGTCCTGCGTGAGCTGGCCGAGGCGATCCGATCCCAGAGCGCCAAGGCGATCCTGATCGCGGAGACGCACGAGAACGACGTCCGCTATCTCCGCGGTTTCGCCCAGGGCGGCTATGGCTTCGACGCGGTTTGGGCGGATGATTTCCACCACACACTCCGCCGCCGGCTAGCGGGCGATCGTGATGGCTACTACGCCGATTACGCCGGCACCACTGCCGAAATCGCGCGTACGCTCAACCAGGGCTTCTTGTATGAGGGGCAGCGCTCGTCCCATCTCGGCCGAGGCCGTGGTACCCCCGCCCGGGATTGTCCGGCGCGGCAGTTCGTGTACTGCATCCAGAACCACGACCAGGTGGGCAACCGCGCTTTCGGCGATCGCCTCAACCACGATATTCCCCCCGACCTGTACCGCCTGGCCTCCGCGGTGTTGCTGCTGGCCCCCTACACGCCGCTGCTCTTCATGGGCCAGGAGTTTGCCGCATCGTCACCATTTCAGTATTTCACCGACCACAGCCCAGATCTCGGCAAGCTGGTGACGGAGGGTCGGCGCAGGGAGTTCCAGTCGTTCGCCTTTCTCGCGGACATTCCGGATCCGCAGGCGGAGCAGACTTTCGTGGCCTCCAAGCTGCGCTGGGAAGAAGCCGAGGACAGTCGGATCCGCCGCCTCTACCGAGAGTGCCTGCGGTTACGCAGCGAGGATAAGGTCCTGAGGCTGCACGACCGCTTCCGCATGAGTGCCACCGCGGTGGGCGAGGACGTGCTCAGCGTGAGCTACGACGGCGGA
>DATGVV010000731.1:0-3398 GCA_035299885.1 Chloroflexota bacterium
GGCCGGGCCCTTGATGACCAGCGCCAGCTCGGCCTCGTGCATGAAGATCCAGGGCTCGCTGAACTCCGGCAGCACGATGCTGTCGCCGGGGCCGATCACGGCGTCCTCGGTCGAGTTCTTGAGGAACATGTTCAGCGGCCGCGGCTCGAGCGCGCCGTGCTCCCAATAGTTGGCGATGCAGGCCAGGATCTTGCCCGGCCGGGGCAGCGGCGGCCTCAACCGGGCTGAGTCCAGCGGCAGCGCCTCACCCTCGGCTGCGAGCCGCTCCAGCGCCGGCCGCAGCTGCTCGAAGCAGTCGATGATGCCTTCCATCGTCAGCTGCGGGGTGTGGCCCATCCGCACCGCCTGGCTGACGTCCACTACGCCGCGCTCGGTGATGACGCCCGGCACCGGCTGCGCTGCGCCCGAGGGCTGAAACAGGCAGAGCTTCATCGTCTTCGAGGCCCAAGAATACCGGACCAGCCTAAGCTATCCTCAGCCGGATGGAATTCGGCATCTTCTCCAACGGCTTTCGCCCCCACACCAGCGCCGCGGAGACCTACGAGGAGGACCTCCTCGAGATAGTACTGGCCGACGAGCTCGGCTTCCGCGACGCCTGGATCAGCGAGCATCATGGCGAGCCGGTGTACATCGACAAGGTCGATACCTTGCCCCTGCCTGAGCTGCTGATGTGCAAGGCGGCCGGCCTGACGAAGCGCATCCGCATGGGCCCGGCGGTGAAGCTCATCCACCTCTATCACCCGGTCGACACCGCCATCCTGGCCGCGGTGACCGATCACCTTACCAACGGCCGCTATAACTTCGGCTTCGGCTCCGGCTTCCCTAACCCGATCTTCTCGATCGAGCGCGGCAAGTCCTTCGAGGACCGCTACCCGCGCATGCTGGAGGCGCTGGACCTGATCCAGAAATGCTGGACCGAGCCGCAGCCATTCGATTGGGATGGCGCGTACTGGCAGGCCAAGGACGTCACCGTCCTTCCGCGGCCGCTCCAGGATCCGCTGCCCATCGCCGTGGCGACGCTGACAAACGACACCATCGCGCTGGCTGGCGAGCGCGGCTACACCCTGCTGGGCACGGGCTTCGAGCCGCCGTCCGCGATTCGCGCCAAGGCCGAGATCTACGCCGAGGCCGCCCTGAAGGCTGGCCGCAAGCGACCACTGGACAAACTCTCGGTTGCGTGCTTCGTCTACGTGGCGGACTCTGTCCAGCAAGCCATGGACGATCTCCGGCCGGCCGTGAACCTGGAGATGAGCTACCAGAAGAAGCGTGGCCTGCTCAAGTTCGTGCTGCACAATTACGATCTTCCGAAGCCAGTCGACGACATGACCTTCGACGACCTGGTCGACCTGGGTATCTACATGATCGGCGACCCAGACACGGTCGCCGCCAAGCTGCAGCGCTACTGCGAGGAGGCAGGCGGCTTCGGCACGCTGCTGCTGGTGGCCGGCAAGTGCTGGGCCACCCGCGAGAAGCGCCACCGCGCCCTGCGCCTGTTCATGCAGGAAGTAGCCCCCCGCCTGGCCAGCCTCACCCCCGAGCTCGAATTTTCCTCTCCCGCCGCTGTGGGAAAGGCTAGGTGAGGGCCTCGGGCGCCAGCTAGCGGCGCAATCCCATCTTCTTGAGGGTGGGCAGCACGCCGTCTTCCATGAGGTGCAGGCCGCGGATGGGGTCGAAGAAGCACGTCAACAGGCTCTCCAGCCCAAGATCGTGCAGCTGCTTCATCTGCTCTGCCGCTGACTCGACGCCGCCGTAGATGTGCCAGGCCGAGAGGCCGAAGGCGAAGCGCATGTAGGTCTCCCGGCCAAGCCCGCCCCACTCGTCCTGCTCGGTCATCTCGCCGCCGTGGCGTGCCACGAATGACGTCTTCGGATCGCGCGTGCGGTTGAACAGGAAGCTGTTGCAGGCTTCTTTGTCGACTTCGTCCTCGACCCATTTCACGATGTCGGCGGCTTTCTGGTCGGTCTCGGCCACGATCACGTAGACCATCGTCGCCGGCCGCACCGTGCGCTTGTACTTGCCGGCCAGCTCGTGGACGCGCTTGACCATTACGGCATACTCGTCGAGCGTACGACCGGTCAGGAACACCCAGTCGCAGTGCTTGGCGGCGAAGTCCAAGCCCACCGGCGAGTTACCCGCATTCATCAGGATTGGCCGCGGCTTGCGGTACGGGCCCGGCAGCACGGTCGCGTCGTAGGAGCTGTAGTACGTGCCCTCGAAGTCGATGGGCTCCTCCAGCCACAGCCATTTCATGAGCGTCACGAACTCGTCGGCCACGTCGTACGCCTGGTCGTGATCGGACGGTTCCTGGCCGAACATGCGGTTCTCGCGTGTGTTGGTGGCGCCGGTGACGACGTTCAGGCCCCAACGGCCCTTGGAGATGAAGTCGATGGTTGCGCCGATCTTGGCGATGTGCAGCGGGTGGAACTTGTACGTGACGTGAGCCGTGGAGAATAGCCCGAGCGTGGTTGTGACCGGCGCCAGGCAGGCCGCGGCAGCCATGAAGTCAAGCGAGTAGTCGTTGTAGCCGGATGCGCCGCCGTGTCCCTTCCAACGTCCAAACGGCACCTGGTACTCGTAACCGATACGCTCGGCCTCCTGGTTGAGGTGCAGCGCGGTGTCCCAGTGCCAGAAGTCGCGATAGCGGGCCGTGTCGGCCAGCACTGCTTTCGAGGCGGTCATCCCGCCGGATAAGTTCCAGGCGAAGAAGCCCAGCTCCAATGGGTTGCCGCTGCGGGTCTCCGGCTGGCCGCCGGGATCGAACGGTCCGCGCAGCACGTCAGCTTTTCTCGTCACGCCGTAACAGTATGCAGCGCTCATCCTTTTGACAAAAGGGGGCGATAATGCTGTGCCATGAAGCTCGTCAGCTACGACCCGGGGAGCGGACCGCGTGCCGGAGCCATCGTCGAGGACACCGTGGTGGACGTCAGCGCGCTGTTTGGCACGCTGGACACGCTGCGCGACGTGCAGGCGGTGTTGGAGCTGCCCGACTCGCCGTTAGACCGGCTGCGTGATGCGCTCGCCGCCGGACGATTGGCAGAGCCGGTGCCGCTGGCGGGCATCCGGCTGCGCGCGCCGGTCTTGCAGCCGCCCACCGTGCGCGACTTCTTCGCCTTCGAGTCGCACGCCAGTGGCGACGGCACTCGCCAGCTGGCCGAAGCCTGGTACCGGCTGCCGATCTTCTACTTCTCCAACCCACTGCGCATCTTCGGGCCGGACGACCAGGTGCCCTACCCTTCCGCCTCGAACCGCCTCGACTACGAGCTGGAGCTGGGCTGCGTCATCGGTCGCGAAGGCTCCAACGTGCGCGAAGCCGATGCGCTGTCCTACATCGCCGGCTTCACCATCTTCAACGACTGGAGCGCCCGCGATCTGCAGTTCGACGAGATGCAGGCGCGGCT
>DATGVV010000732.1:0-4180 GCA_035299885.1 Chloroflexota bacterium
TGGGCGGCGCCGCCCTGGCGGATGGCCCACAGCCAGCGGTCGCGCCCGCACATGCCGTACTGCAGGTCGTGGTGGCCTTCGGCGAAGGTGTCTTCCACGATGCGTAGCATGTCCCGGTTGAGCTTCGAGATGAGCACATCGCCGGTGCTTACGTAGATCTTGCCCTGATTGGCCTTGGTGCGCGCCTGGTCGAAGCGATGCCGCGGGTCGTGCAGGTCGAAGGCCACCAGGTCCACGATGCTCGAGCCGATGACCGTCAGCACCTGGCCTTCGACCACCTTGAACGCGGCCCCGGTATTTGACGGAACCAGCACATCGGCGAGTGTCGACATCAGAGGGCCAGCTCCGGCCAGTGCTCAGCCCAAGGACGCTGAGCCTCGATGAAAGCCGCCAATCGCAGCACCCCGAGATCGTCGCCGAGCTTGCCCACGATCTGGACGGCCAGGGGCAAGCCGCTGGAGTGGAAACCGAAGGGCACCGAGGCCGCGGGGTTCTGCGCGATGTTGAAGGCTACCAGGTAGCCATGCTCGCGCTGGCCTTCGAAGCGCTGGCGCGGAGCGTCGAGCTGAGGAGCCGGCCCGCTGACGGGACTGAGCAGGAAATCGAAGGACCTGAACCACTCCTGCATCTGCGCCACATAGCCCTGGTTGCGGCGCAGGATGAGCCGGTACTGCCAGGCCAGCGCCCGCCGGCCGGCATCGTACACGGGCCGGATGTAGTCGGTCAGGTCGTCCGCGTGCCTGTCCCAGAAAGCGGGGATCATCGCCTCGGCGGCGGCATAGTGGTCGCCGGAGTAGGCCCACACGCCAGGCTCCAGCTCGTCCTTCGGCTCGAGCGATGGCGGGTGGGACTGCACGATGTCGCAGCCGAACGACTCGAGGAGGCCCGCTGCCTCGTCGAGTGCGGACAGCACCTCGGCGTCGGGCTTGGGCGCGTAGCCGAAATCGTGGCTCAGCGCAACCCGCACTCCACGCAATTGCCCATCGCTGAAAGCCAGCCAATCTTGCACCGGCGGCAGGTTGAGCGACGACGGGTCGCGCGCATCGGGTCCGGCCAGTGTCCCCATGAGCAGCGCGGTATCACGCACGGTGCGGGTCAGCGGCCCGTTGTGGGATCGATTGGGTGAGGCCCGCCACATCTGGACGGCGGGGATGCGCTGGTAGGTTGGCTTGAGTCCGAAGATGCCGGTGTACGCGGCAGGCAGGCGGATCGAGCCGCCGGAATCGGTGCCGACCGCCAGCGGCCCCAGCCCGGCGGCCACCGCCGCGGCCGCTCCGCCGCTCGAGCCGCCGCAGGTGTGCTCCGGGCTCCAGGGGTTCGCGCCAGGCGCGCCCAGCCGGTTGCGGGTTTCACCCAGCAGGGCGAACTCCGGCGTGTTGGTCTTGCCTAGGATGATCGCTCCCGCCTGGCGCAGCCGCCGGACGATCTCGGAGTCGGGCCGTCGGTTATCGCGAAAGGCCAGCGAGCCGTAGGTGGTGGGCTGGCCTGCCATCTCGATCGTGTCCTTGACCGACACCGGCACGCCGCACAGAGGCGGCTTCTTGCCCGGTTCCAGCCAGGCCTGCTCGGCCGCTCGGGCGGCGGCCAAAGCCTCATCCTGATTCAGGGCAAGGTACGCCCGCAGCCTGGGATTCAGTCGCTCGATGCGTTGAAAGGTGTCGGCTACCACCTCGACGGGCGAGAGGTCGTGGCTCGCGTAGCGCTCCAGCAGCTCGGCTGCAGGCAGTTGCCAGAGGTCAGCCATCGGCGCTGATGCTGCCCACGATGTGCACTTCACGCCGCAGCGTCAGGTTAACCGGGCAGAGTTCGGCGATCTCCAGCAGCCGCTCGCGCTGCTCGTCGCTCAACCGGCCGGAGACGACGATCTCCTTCCGGATCTCGTCCAGGAAACCTTCCTTCGTCTCGCAATCGGCGCAGTCTTCTGCATGGATGCGGTTGTGGGTCAGATGGACGCGGACGCGCTCCAGTGGCCAGCCTTTGCCGCGCGCATAGAGCTGCAGGGTCATAGCTGTGCAAGCGCCAAGGGCGCCAAGCAGCAGATCGTAGGGACCGGGTCCGCGGTCTTCGCCGCCGGCCTCGGCCGGCTCGTCAGCCACGAGGGTCATGGCGCCAAACCGGACGGATTGGGCTAGCTTGCCGCGGGTTAGTGACTCGACAGTGACCTCGGTCATGCCTAACTGGCTCCTCCAACAATTTCGCCGTGCCGGATGGTCCAGCGCGCGACCAGGCGCTGCTCGGCGACAAGCTGGGAACCGGTCGAATCGCGCAGCGGCGTGCGTTCGTCGCGCAGCTCCAGCACGGCCACGTCGGCCTCGCGGCCGACCTCCAGCCGGCCAAGGCGATCCTGCCAGCCGATGGCTCGCGCGGCATTCGTCGTGCAGGCGGCGATCACCTGCTCGACGCTCATGCCCAGCGCCATGAACTTCGTGAGCACGATTGGCAGGTCGACGATCAGATCGCGGCCGCCGCGGCCGTGCAGGTCCGTGCTGATGGTGTCAGGCGCCAACCCATCTCGTAAGCAAGCGCAGACGACGTCAAAATCCAAGTGCCGGTTGGCATGGCCAACGTCGAACAGCACGCCGCGCTCGTGCGCTCGCAGCACCGCGGGCCGCAGCCGCCCCGAGTCGTCGGTGATGCTGGGCTTAAGCGGTGTGAAGCAGTGAGTGACGATGTCGCCCGGCCGTAAGGCATCGACAATCTGCTCGATGGGCATCTGCGTGTCGCCGATGTGGACCATGACGGGCGCGCCCGAGACCTCGCCGGCTTGGATCGCCAGCCGCAGCGCGTCGGGGCCGTTGTCGCCCACCTTCTCGTGCAGACGCACCTTTACGCCCACCGCCACATCCGGGTGTTCCTTGAGGGTCTGAGCCGCGCCCTCGGGGTCGGCAAATCGCAGGTCCTCCAACTCGCCCGGCCCATTCAGCACGCCATGCTGGGCCACGCACACGAAGGCCAGCATGCGCGTGCGCGATCGCTCGGCGATGAAACGCTTGAAGCCCAGGAAATTGACGGGCCCGGCCGAGCCCGCGTCGATGGCGGTGGTCACCCCGCTGGCCTGGCACGTGGGGTCGGCGTCGAAGCCGTACGGATTTACACCCCAATAGCTGTGGACGTGCAGGTCGATCAGCCCCGGCGTGACCAAGCAGCCGCTTGCGTCGAGAACGCGAGTGGCGCCGCCGCGGGGCAGCTTGGGCGCAATGGCGCTGATCCGGCCCGCCACTAGACCTACGTCCGCTTCCCGGCGGGTGCCGGACGCCGTATCGAGCACGGTCCCGCCGGCCACCAAGACGTCGAAAACACTGCTCATGAGCGCCGGGGATTATATGCTGAGACCATGCAATCGCTGAACGTGAGCAGCCGCCTGGCTATGGCCGCGGGCGTCCTGTTGCTGGCGGCATGCGGCGGTGGCGCCGCTCCCGCCCAGACCTCCACCTCGGGAGCGCCCACCAGTCCCGAGCAGCTGGCCGCCTACCAGGGCGCCGATCGCCAGCAGCTCCTGGAGGCCGGCGCCAGGAAGGAAGGCACGCTCACCTGGTACACCACGCTGGCCGGCCCCATCGTGGATTCGTTGGCCAACGACTTCAAAGGCAAGTACCCGTATGTGAAGGTCGACATCTATCGCGCTGATGAAAGCGCCATCCTCACTCGGGCGACGCAGGAAGCCCAGGCCGGCAAATCCGTGTTCGACGTGGTTGAGATCACGCCGACGGCGTCACTGTTGCTGGCCGAAGGGAAACTGGTGACGCCCTTCTATTCGGCTTCGGCGGCCAAACTTCCGGACAACGTGAAGGCGCCCGCGGCCAACGGTCTGATCGCGAGCGCCGCGGACCGGGTCTCCTACATCAGCTTCGGCTACAACACCAAGCTCGTCCGGGCGGATGCTGTGCCGAAGACCGTGGATGATCTGATGAATCCGGCCCTCAGCGGCAAGCTGACGCTGGCCGGCACCTCGACCGGCTACCGCTGGCTGGGCGCCGTGCTGCACAGCATGGGCGAGGACAAAGGCAAGAAGTGGCTGAGCGACTTCGCTTCCAAACAGAAACCGTCGGTGCAGCAGGTCTCGGGCAAGGCTGTGCTGGACCTGGTAGCCAAGGGCGAAGTGCCGGCCTCGCCCACGATCTTCCTCGATCATGTGGATCAGGCTAAAGAAGCCGGCCAGCCCACCGAATGGGTGCCGCTA
>DATGVV010000733.1:0-8438 GCA_035299885.1 Chloroflexota bacterium
ACCTGCCCATTCAGGCCTACTCCTTCCGCGAGGTGGATGAGCCGCTCATTCGACAAGTCCACGAGGCCACGTCGCTTCGCATCCTCGAGGAGGTACGTGCCTTTTGTCATCCTGAGCGAAGCGAAGGACCTTCCGGCGCAGCGGGCGAGGAAGGTTCTTCGCCCGCTGCTCAGAATGACATTGAAGCGGTTATACGCCGGCGCGGCTCAGCGCGGCGCTTCGAGCGGACGTCCATCTCTCGCGCCGCACTCGAGGGCATCCTGAGGGCCGCTGGTCCGGCCTTGCCCGCCGACTGGGGCGGCATCCTGAGTCAGCCTTACCTCATCGTCAATGCAGTCGACGGGCTCGAGGCTGGAGCCTACTTCTACGACCGGACCGCCGGCGCGCTCCAGCCGCTCAGGCTAGGCGACTACCGCGCCATCGCCGGCCACCTCGACCTGGATCAGGAGTTAGCCGGGGACGCCGCCATCAACGTCTACTTCCTGGCCGATTTGCAGGCCGTTCTGGCCCGCCTTGGCGAGCGCGGCTACCGCGCAGCCCAGCTCGACGCCAGCGTAGCCGCCGGGAAGCTCTACCTGGCCTCCTACGCCGCCGGCCTAGCCGCCAGCGGCCTCACCTTCTACGACGAAGAGGTAACCGACTTCTTCTCACCTCACGCGCAGGGCAAAAGCGTCATGTTCCTGCTCGCCGCCGGGAATCGCGCCAGCCGCGCTAGTTGAGCACAGCTGAAGGGTTGTTAGTGACCATCGACTGAACCGCGATCTCCGAGAATCCCGCGTCCAGGAAGCGCCCAATGTACTGGGCCAGCCCCTCGTCTACGTAGGGGTTGGTGGCTTGGCCGAGATCGGTGGCCAGGATGGTCGTCGAGGCGCCCACCTGGCGCACGTTCTCGTACACCTGGTCCCACGGGATCTTGCCGCTCTGCGGCGTCGTGAAGCAGCGCTCGAAGAACACATCGTGCTGGTGCAGCTCTTTCTGCTGATCGATGCTCAGCAGCGTCGTCGGAAACTCCGGGTGAGTGATGATGATGCGGCGCACGCCCGCCTGGCGCGCGGCCAGCACCACCGGCAGCATCGCAGCCGGCCGGATGTGGCCCGTGGCCAGCACCATATCGTGCTTGGCGATCAGCTCCAGGCATTGCCGTGTGGCTTCTGTGACGCGCCCATCGGAGTCTGTTACCTCGATCCACTCCCCGGCGATGCCCAGCGCCCGCATCTCGCGCGCGATGCCCATCCAGTAGGGCAGCTTTGACTCATCGCGCTGGCCGGCCACGTTCTCCAGCTCGTTGGCCGAATCCACCGTCGGCAGCCACACCACCTTGTTGCCCAGCCGCCCGGCGATGTCCACCGCGATGGGATTAAGCCCGCCGCACGAGTTGTTGAGGGCCAGTCCGCCGTAGGCCTGCACCCCCGGAAAGGCCTGCCGCACCAGCGTGGCTCGATCGGCCGTGCAGATGTAGTGCGACTTCAGGACGAAGCCGGCCATGCCGCGCTCCTGCGCCCGCCGCGCCAGCTCGAAATCGTCGAACCGCCGCGGCAGCACGTCTGGCCCGCTGTGGACGTGGGTGTCGTACGCGCCCTTGAGCAGCGCCTGGGTCGTTTCGTCGTCAGCCATCAGTCCCGCCCGTCCCGGTAGCTCGCCGTCCGCAGGACTCAGCCATAGATCAGCTTGCGGATATCGAACTCGTGCATGAAGTCGGCCACGGAAGCGAACGAGCCCTCGTTGACGATGGCCTTGCCGAGCCGCGCCACCGCGCTGGCAGCCATGTTCATCGACATGCTGCCGTAGCTCACGCGCGCCACGCCCAGCTCCTGCAGCTCGGCCACCGTCAACGTGATGGCGTGGCCGCTGATGGCCACCGGGCCGTCGATTTCCTTGACCAATCGGGCGATCTGATCGCGCGACGGCGCGCCCCATACAAACAGCAGGTCGGCGCCGGCCTTGCAGAAAGCGTTGGCCCGCTTGATAGCTTCCGACATCGTCTCCTCAGGATCGGCGCCGGTCACCGTCAGCGCATCCGTGCGGGCGTTGAGCACGAATTCCGAGCCCAGAGCCCGGCGTGTGTCGGCAACGGCCGCAATCTTGTCGAGCTGGTACTCGAGCGGGTCGAGCCGCACAGGCTCACGATGGCTGTTGCGCCAGGCGCGGTCCTCCATGTTCATGCCGGCCGCGCCGATCTGGACTAGCTCGCGGACGACGTGGGCCACGTGCTCGGGCCCGCCGTAGCCGGCCTCCATGTCGGCGTTGGCCGGGATGTCGACGGCTGCGACGATCTTGCGGATGGCCTCCCGGTGATCCCCAAAAGAGTGGATGCCGCCCTCGGGAATGCCAGCCGCGGCGGCAATGCCCCAACTGGAGCACTGCACAGCCTGGAACCCTTGCGCTTCGAACACCAGCGCTGAGAGCGGGTCGTGCACACCCGGCATCACCAGGATGTCCGGCGCATCGATCAGCTCTCGGAAGCGCCGGCTTCGCGCATTGGCGTCAGCCTGCTTCACGCCCCGACGCGTGTTCCTTCTCCCTCTGGGAGAGGGCTAGGGTGAGGGTCTGCTGGCTTGGGCACCGGGCAGTAGAAACCATTCGGCTCGACCCTGAAGACGCGGTTGAACCGGCTCCGGAAATTCTCCAGCGCACAGATGGCCGCCAGCTCCACTAGCGCCTCAGTGCTGAAGTGCTTCTGGAGGCGTGCGAAGAGGTCGTCAGCCACGTCGACCGGGGTCTGAATGGTGGCGTCGGCCAGCTCGAAGGCCAGCTTCTCGGCCTCGCTGAAATGCGGGCTGGTGCGCCAGTTCGGCAGATCGGCGATCTCTTCGTCGCTGGCGCCTGCTTTGCTGCTCCCGGCAGCATTCATGTCAGCTCAGAAGCCGCAGCCGACCTGGCTCGCAATCCGGACGTTGATCAGGCAGCGCAGCTTCTCGGAGATGAGCCCCGATTCCTGGATGCCCTTGCCCAGCGCCTGGACGCCGAACTGGATCGGCGGCCGGTACGCCCAGATGCCGGTCGTGTTCGAGACCTGTCCCCAGTTCTTGAGGTTCCCATCATAGATGTGTCGGACCTCCTCGGGCGCCTCCTCCCGAGTAAGCGCATGTATCCGCGCCATGATCTTTCCTCCTGCCTGTCAGTGGCTCGCTCTAGGATACGATCAGGACGCTGTCATAGGAGCCGCTCGGCGCGCTCTTGTATGCGCTTGGCTAACGCCTCGGCGCCAAGCTCGCGGAGCTTGGCCGCGGCGGCGGCCCAGGTTGGCGGGCCGGACTCGGGCAGCTCGACGTCTACGTCGGTGCACAGACAGGTCATTTCGCGGAAGGCGAGGAGCTGCTGGCCTTGCGCCGCCAGGCCTTTGGCGTCGGCTTCCAGCACCCGGTCGAGTGTGCCGTAGTGCAGCAGCAGCTCGGCCGCGGATTTAGGGCCAATGCCGCGCGCGCCCGGGATGTTGTCGGACGGGTCGCCCGCCAGGGCCTTGTAGTCGGGCACCTGCTCGGGCAGCACGCCCAAGCGCTCCACGACCTCGCGCGGGCCGACGCGCACGATGTCGCTGATGCCCTTGCGCGGCCACAGTACGGTCACGTCGTCGGACGCCAGCTGGAAGAGGTCCCGATCGTTGCTCAGGATCACGGTTTTGCCGCCGCGTTCGACCTCGGCCAGAGCCGCGGCCGCCAGGAAATCATCCGCCTCGTAGCCAGCCTGCTTGCCGACGCCGAAGCCGAATGCCCGCGACACGTTCGGCAGGACCTCGAGCTGCCACAGGAGCTCGCGGTCGAACACCCGTCCGCCTTGGTAGTCTGGCCACAGCTTGTGCCGGTAGGTCGGCACGCCCAGCGTGTCCCAGGCCACGTAGACGGCCCGCGGCTGCTCGGCCTCCCACATGAACAGCAGCATGTTGGTCCAGCCCACGATGGCGTTGATCGACCGCCCGCCGGCGCCTCTCACCGTGTTCGGGATGGCGTGATACGCCCGGTGCGCCAGGTTGTCGCCATCGATCAGGAGCAGCGGCCGGTCCATCCTAGAATGCTATTTGATGCACGTCGACATCAATTCGGACATGGGCGAGTCGTATGGCGCTTGGGTGATGGGCGCCGACGACCAGATCATGCCGAACATCACCTCGGCCAACATCGCTTGCGGCTTCCATGGTGGCGACCCGCGGACCATCGACAAGACCATCAAGCTGGCCAAGGAGCACGGCGTAGCGGTTGGCGCCCATCCCTCATATCCCGACCTGCAAGGCTTTGGCCGGCGGCGTATGAACATGCCGCTGGACGAGGTGGAGGCTATCGTCATCTACCAGGTCGGCGCCATGCAGGCGTTCGCTAAAGCCAATGGCGTGCCTCTGGCGCACGTCAAGGCACACGGCGAACTGTACAACTGGGCCGCTGTCGAGCCGGACGTCGCGCGAGCCATCGCCCGCGGCATCAAGCGCGTGGATCCTAGCCTGATTATGGTCTGCCTGGCCACGGCCGCCAAGATGTGTGAGGCCGGCGAAGCGGAGGGGCTGAAGGTCGCACGCGAGGCCTTTGCCGATCGCGTCTACATGCCGGATGGCACCCTCCAGCCGCGTAGCATCAAGGGCTCCGTCCACCAGGACCCCGAAGTCGCGGCCCAGCAAGTGCTGGATATCGCCTGCGACCGTAAGATCAAGACAGCTGACGGCAGCTACATGCCGCTGGAGGCGGAGACGATCTGCATCCACGGGGACAACCCGCCGGCGCCCAACATCGCCGCGGCCGTCCGCCGCCGTCTGGCCGATGCCGGCATCGAAGTGCGCCGGCTCTAACTTCATTTCGGAGGAACTATGAACATCAAGCGCATCGCCGTGCTTGGCAGCGGCATCATGGGCAATGGCATCGCTCAGGTGGCTGCCAGCGCCGGCTACGACGTGGTCATGCGGGCCCGCCACCAGGAGACCCTCGATAAGGGCATTGATTCCATCCGCGGCAGCCTGGCGCGCATGGTCAAGTCCGAGCGCATCGAGCAGGAGAAAGCGGACCAGATCGTGGCCGGCATCAGGACGACCACTTCGCTCGAGGACGCCGTCTCAGACGCCGATTACGTCTTCGAATCCATCCCCGAGATCCTGGAGCTGAAGCAGGAGCTGTTCGCGGAGCTGGATCGCATCTGCCGGCCGGAAACGATCCTTTCGACCAACACCTCGCAGCTAAGCGTGACGGCCGTCGGCTCCACGACGAAGCGGGCGGACAAGATCATCGGCGCCCATTGGTTCAATCCGCCCCCGGTGATGAAGCTGATCGAGGTCATCCGCGCCGCCGGCACTTCGGACGAAACGGTTCAGGCCACGGTGGAGCTGTGTCGCTCGTTCGGCAAGGAAACCGCTGTTTGCAAGGACACGCAAGGCTTCATTGTGAATCGCCTGCTGCTCATCCAGCGCGCCGAAGCTTGCCGCATGCTCGAAGAGGGCGTGGCCGCCGCTGAGGAGATCGACCGGGCCATCGAGCTTGGGCTGAACCACCCCATGGGCCCGTTCAAGCTGGCCGACTTTGCCGGCCTGGACACCGCCACGCGCAATCTCGAGGGCATGACTCAAGCCTACGGCGAGTGCTTCAAGCCGAGCTCAGCTATTCTCAAGCTGGTCGAGCAAGGACACCTCGGCCGCAAGAGCGGCCGAGGCTTCTACGACTACTCCAGCGGGCAGCCAATGCCCGTGAAGGATTAGATCCGCTCGAAGATTGTCGCGATGCCCTGGCCGACGCCGATGCACATCGTGGCCATGCCATAGCGCTTCTGCGTCCGCTTCAGCTGGTGCAGCAGTGTGGTGGCGATGCGCGCGCCGGAGCAGCCCAGCGGATGGCCCAGGGCGATTGCTCCGCCTAGCGGGTTCACGCGATCGGCGGGGATCTCAAGGTCCCTGACGCAGGCCACGGACTGCGAGGCGAACGCCTCGTTTAGCTCGACCCAATCGAGCTGGCCCACGTTCATGCCCGCCAGCTTTAGTGCCTTGCGAGCCGCCGGAATCGGACCCACGCCCATGTAGGCAGGGTCCACGCCGGCCACGGCGGTGGCCACAAAACGCGCCAGAGGCTTGAGCCCCAGCTCGGCCGCCTTCTTGTCCGACATGATCACGGTGGCGCAGGCGCCGTCGTTGATGCCGGACGAGTTGCCGGCCGTCACCGTGCCGTCCTTACGGAAGGCGGGCCGCAGCTTGGCTAACGCTTCCAAGCTCGAGTCCGCCCGAGGATGCTCGTCTACGGACACGACTGTCTCGCCCTTGCGCGAAGTCACGGTCACCGGGATGAGCTCATCATTGAACAGGCCGTCGCGCTGCGCAGCGGCCGTCTTTTGCTGGCTCTCCAGGGCGAAGCGGTCCTGGTCCTCACGGCTGATGCCCCATTTATCGGCCACGTTGTCGGCCGTCTCTCCCAGGCTGTAGGGGTGGTACAGCTCGGCCATCTTGGGATTCACGAAGCGCCAGCCGAGCGTCGAATCCACCAGCGGCATGTCGCCGCGGGGGAAGCCCGCCTCTGGCTTGAGCATCACGAACGGCGAACGCGACATGCTTTCCACGCCGCCGGCGATCATGATCTCGGCCTGGCCGGACCAGATTGCCTGAGCGGCAATGTTCATCGCCTGCAGGCCCGAGCCGCACAGCCGGTTGACCGTCTGGCCGGGAACAGACACCGGCAGACCGGCCAGCAACGCCGCCATGCGAGCAACGTTGCGGTTGTCCTCGCCGGCGCCATTGGTGCAGCCCATGACGACGTCGTCGATCGACTCTGGATCGATGCCCGTGCGCTCGACAACGGTTTTGATAACGAGGGCGGCCAGGTCGTCCGGCCGCACAGTGCTAAGCGCTCCGCCGTACCGCCCAATGGGCGTGCGCAGAGCGTCGACAACGACAGCTTCCATACGGATTTGAGTCTACCAAGGGGGGTACGCCGGAGGTCTGAAGGAGACTAGCTGCGAGCCCCTCGGCGATGTCCGCTAGAGGTCGCCTGCTTCTGCTGCTCCGGCTGCCGCGGCTGCGCCTGCGCCTGCTGATACTGCTGCGGCGAGGCTGAGCGCCGTTCGCCGCTGCTTTGCTCCCGCTGCTCCGCGGCCTGCTCGCGCCGCGGCTGTTCGCTGGCTTGCTCGTGCCGCTGCTCCGTGCGCTGCGGCGAAGCCGCGTCTGCCGGCTCGCTGCTCGGGGCTGGCTGCCGGGCGACGGCAGCAGGCCGGGTTGAGACATTGGGTGCGTCGGACGGCGCGACTGATGCAGCCGCCGCCGCGGCGCGGCGCCAGGTCCGCGTCTGGCTGCTTGAGCTGCTCTCAGCAACCTCGCTGCTTTCCGCCGTGATTGCGCGGGTGGTGATGATCCGGCGCGTAGCGATCGGCGTTGGCGTGGCGGCCGGCCGCCACTCTCGCTCTTGCGGCGTTTCGACCGCCACTGGCGACGCGTAGACGCGAGTCCAACCGCTGTCCGGAATGGCGGTGGCGTGCGGGGTCGGGCTGGCGCTGATGTGCGTTGACACCGGCGTGGCCGATTGCGAGGGCGAAGCCCACACCGAGGCCCAGCTCACCCTCCCCGGCCAGATCCAGCCATGGCCCTGATCGAGGGCTGTAAACGCGGCGAATGCCGTAATCGGCGCCACGCGTTGCTCCACGACCTCGTGCGCTGGCGGGCGAGGTACGGACGCGGTCGCGATCTCCTCGCCAGGGCTGTCGTCGTCATCGTCGTCGTCTACCGCTACGGAGCTGTCAACGCTGGCAGGCGCGGCCAGCGACGCCTCCTGCCGCCCGAACAGCATGTTCAGTAGGTGGCTGGCGGCCAGGTTGCCGGGCGAGTAGTTGACGCGCCGCAGCGGCGTGTAGCGATTGTCGTAGGCGATGACCCGATGGATCGAGCGCGGCGGCGTCTCCTCGTAGTCCCACATCCGCGTGTGCTCGGCGTTGGCCCAGCCGGCAAACATCCGAACATGGCCGTAACCGCGCGGGTCCTGGCCGATCGTCAGATTCAGGATGTCGCCCGGCAGGAGCTCCTCCTTATCGATCCGGAAGGCCACCCCGGGCAGCGTCTCAGTGGTGCGCCGGCCCACGCCCCACACGCGGCTGACGAAGGCTGAGCAGTCCAGCCCTCGATCGGAGGTGCCGCCCCACACATAGGGCACGCCCAGCAGTCCTTCGGCGGCGGTAACGATGTCCTCGGCGGTCATCGGCGGCGGCCCGCCCTGACGGGTGACGAACCGTGGTGGGTGCAGCAAGCTGAGGATCGGTGTGAACGGCGTGGACACCATTGGCTGCGCGGCGCGCGGTGGTGTGGGCGCCGGGACGGGTTTTGGGGCCGGCTTCAGCACCGCTGGCGCTGCATCCAGCGCTATGGGTATCACTTCGAGACCGCTGACCTGAAGATCCAGCAGCGGCGCCGGCGATGCTTCCTCGGGCTCGTCTTGGTCGGTTTCCGCGGCGGGAGCAGTCAGCTCGGCGCTCACCGCGGGCGTGCTGGAGGG
>DATGVV010000734.1:0-6251 GCA_035299885.1 Chloroflexota bacterium
TGGTCCACGGCGGCGAGCGCGTCCTCGATTTGGGAACTGGATCGGGCATCCTGAGCCTGGCCGCGGCGGGCCTGGGCTGCGGGCCCATCCTCGCCCTCGACGTGGAGCCAATCGCGGTCCAAACCGCCGCCGCCAATATGACCACCCTTGGCGATCGCGTGACGGTGCGCCGGGGCAGCCTGCCGCTAGACCCTCACCCTGGCCCTCTCCCAGAGGGAGCGGCAACTCAGAGGTTTGAGCTGGTGCTGGCCAATATCATCGCGCGCGTGTTGGCGGAGCTGGCGCACGAGCTGGCGGTGGTGCTCGCGCCTGGGGGCAAACTGCTGGCCTCGGGCATCATCGACGAGCATGAGGCGGAGGTGCTGGCGGCGTTCCAGGCCGCGGGGCTGGCGATCGACCGCCGTGTGCAGGCCGGCGACTGGGTGACGCTAGTGGCCAGCCGAGCCGATTAGGTCCTGGATGCTCGCCGCGCCGCGGCGATTGAGCTCGCTCAGGAGGCCGCGGTTGATGCTGCGCGCGGCCAGCGGGCCCTGGTAGATGAAGCCGGTGTAGAGCTGGACGAGCGAGGCGCCGGCCTCAATCTTTTCCAGCGCGTCGGCGGCGGTGGCAACGCCGCCAACACCTACGATGGGCAGCTTGCCTTCGGCGTGGTGATGGATCAGGCGCACGACCTCGGTCGAGCGCCGGCGCAAGGGCTCGCCGCTGAGTCCGCCGGCCTGGGTCGAATGTCCACTCTTGAGACTGGCTGGGCGATCGAGTGTCGTGTTCGCGGCGATGACACCGGCCACCCGGTGGGCCAGCAGCACGTCGACCGTCTCGCGGAGCCCATCGTCGGTCAGGTCGGGGGCGATCTTGACCAGCAGCGGCGGCTGCAGCCAGTCAAGAGTCTCGAGCAGGTGGGCGAGCGTCTCAGCGTGCTGCATGCCACGCAGGCCGGCGGTGTTGGGGGACGACACGTTCACGGTGACGTAATCGGCGTGCGGCGACAGCGCGAAAGCTCCGGCTACGAAATCGTCGACACCTACGCTGTCGGCGTTGGGGCCGATATTCACGCCCAGCACGAAGCCGCGCCGGCGCAGCCGCGCCAGGTTGCGAGCGACGACCGCCGCCCCCTGGCTGGGAAAGCCTAGGCGATTGACGAGCGCCTCATCCTGCTTGAGGCGAAACAGTCGCGGCCTGGGCTTGCCCGGTTGTGGCCGGGGGGTCACCGTGCCGACCTCGATGTGGCCGAAACCGAGGCCGGCTATCGCTGGCAGGGCCACTCCGTTCTTGTCGAAGCCGGCAGCCAGACCGACCGGGTTCGGGAACTCCAGCCCGAAGAGTCTCACGGCGAGGCGCGCGTCATTGACTGCCAAGGCGCGGCGCAGCAGCGCTGCCAACGGGCTGCTCATGGCCAGCAGCCGCAGCACGGCGTTATGGCTGGCCTCCGCGTCCGCCAAGGTGAGCAGCGGGAACAGGAGCTTGCGGTAGAGGTCCATGGAGCCGAGGCTCAGAGTACCCGAAGCGATGGGTTCCCTCACCTAGCCTCTCCCAGTCCTTCGCGGACGGCGAATGTGGGGGAGGAACTGCTCCGTATGATCGGTTGGTGAGCGAAGCGCGGCTGGAGGGGCTGGAGGCGCTGTTCCGGCCCAAGAGCGTGGCGGTGGTGGGCGCTTCGGCGGATCCGGCCAAGCTGGGGTACACGCTCGTGCACAACCTCATCGAGTACGGGTTTGGCGGCGAGGTGTGGCCGGTGAATCCTTCAGCCGCGAACATCCTGGGGCGGCGCGTGTATGTCAGCCTGCTGGAGACGCCGCAAGCAGCCGACTTGGCGCTGGTGACAGTGCCGAACCGGGCAGTGGTCGGTGTGGTCGAGCAGGCCGCGGAACGGGGCGTGAAGGCGCTGGTGGTGCTGTCGTCAGGATTCGGCGAGGCCGGGGAGGCGGGACGCCAGGCTGAGGAGCGCATCCGCGAGATCAGCCAGTGCTGCGCCATGCGCGTGCTGGGGCCGAACTGCATGGGCGTCTACAACATCGACGCCAGCCTCAACGGGACGTACTTCTGGGAGCTGCCGTGGGCCAAGGGCCGCATCAGCTTCGTGTCGCAGAGCGGCGCGTATGGCGGAGTGTTCTTCGAGGAGCTCAAGCAGCGCGGCATCGGCGTCAGCAAATTCGTAAGCATTGGCAATCAGCTGGACGTGAGCCATGCCGACGCGATCGCCTGGCTGGCGAGCGATCCCGACACGGCGGTTATTGCGCTGTTCGTCGAGGCGGTAAAGGACGGGCCGGCGTTCATGCACGCGATACGGCAGGCGGGCAAGCCGGTCGTGGTGTTCAAGGCGGGGCGGACACACGCGGGCAGCCGCGCGTCGGCCTCGCACACGGGCTCGCTGGCGGGCGAGCGAGAGGTCTATGAGGCTGCCTTCAAACAAGCCGGAGCCATCCTGGCGGCAGACACGGAAGCGTTCTTCGACGCGGTCGTCGCCCTGGCAGCCTACGACGGCCGGCCGCTGCCCGGGTCCAACCGGGTGGGCATCATGACCATCTCTGGCGGGCCGTGCGTGATTGCCAGCGACGCTGCCGAGGAGGTTGGGCTGGAGGTGCCGGTGCTGGCGCCTGAGACGCAGGGGCGCATCCGCCAGCTCATCCCCGAGTTCGGCGCCAGCGGCAACCCGGTGGACATGACCCCGCAGGTCGAGGCGGCGAACATCGGCGGCTGCGTGGAGGCGGTGACGGCCGATCCAGTCATCGACGGGCTGATATACATCAACGTCGGGCGGGATTATCCGGAGTTCGGCACCGCCTTCGCGCGAGCCTCTGAGCGACTGCCGGTGACGGCTTTCGTGAGCTCGGCGCCGGCGGTGCTTTCGGGGCTAACCGGGAAAGTTCCCAACTTCGCGACGCCGGAGCGAGCGGTCCGGGCGTACAGGGCGCTGGTGGAGTACTCGGCGCGCACGCGCCGAATTCAAAATTCAAAATTCAAAATTCAAAATTCCTCGATCGCGCCCATGAACATTGAGGGTTCAGGCGTGATGGACGAGTACGAGGCCAAGCGGCTGCTGGACCGCTGGGGGGTGCCGGTGGTGCCGGAGACGCTGATCACGGGGCCGGGACGGCATGAGTTCACGCCCATTCGGAAGCTGGCCACGCACTTCGGTTTCCCGGTGGTGCTCAAGGCCATCCAGCGCGACATCGTTCACAAATCCGAGATGGGCGCGGTGGCGGTCGGCATTGCGGACGTGGACCAGCTGAAGGTCGCCTGGGAGCAGATGCACGGCCGCTTTCCTGATGCCGCCTGGCTGATCCAGCCATTCCTGCCCGGCGACGTCGAGGTGATCGTGGGCGCCAAGCGCGATTCCGTATTTGGGCCGGTGGTGGTATTCGGCACGGGCGGCGTGCTGACCGAGCTGTACCACGACGTCTCGATGCGCATCGCGCCGCTCAGCGAGGCCGACGCGCTGGAGATGATTGAGGAGACCAAGGCGGCGGAGCTGATGCGCGGCTTCCGCGGCCTGCCGGTGCACGACCCGGCCGAGGTGGCCGCCGTCATCGTGCAGGTGGGGCAGCTCATGCTGGGGCAGCCGTCGGTGCTAGAGCTGGACATCAACCCGCTGCTGCTGACCGAGAAGGGGCCCATCGCCGTGGACGCGATGGCGGTGATCCGCTAGGCGTTCAGGCGGAAGCGGGCGACGGCGTCGCGCAGGCCCGGACGGCGGACGGTCACTTGCACGTCCCAGGGGCCGCTCATCCCCAGATCCGACACGACCTTATAGGCGCCGGAATCCAGGCGCCACCATTGCGTCACGTGGGCGGGCATGTTGGCCATGGTGGGCATGGTGGGCGCCACCTCCAAGGTGGCGGCGTCATCCAACGGAGGATCGACCGTCAGCTCCATGTCCACGCCATGGGGGTAGTCCGGGTCCGGGCCGGCGGTGAGGCGCAGGGTCAAATCCTGGACATGAACGACGTTGCCCTGACGAGCTTGCTCGCGGGCCGGCAGGTACAGCGTGACAAACGCCAGGACGGCGACAACCAGAGCTACGAAGCCGGCGACCACCGGCCAAGGCAGGGGCCGCGGATTAGCCGAGAGCGGCCGCCTCGTAGCGCTCGATGAGCTCCTCGACCGGCACCTGCGGGACGTGCTCGCCGATGGGGATTGGGTGCCGCCGCAACGCAGCGGTGAACTTGGCCACGCATTCCGGATCGAGGTGGGTGCCTGCTTCGCGGAGCAGATGCTCGATAGCCTCATGCCGGTTGATCGGCAGGCGATAGGCGCGCAGGGAGGTGATGGCGTCGAACACGTCGGCCACGGCGATGATGCGCGCGTCCAGCGGTATCTGCTCGCCACTCAGGTGCAGTGGGTAGCCGCTGCCGTTGACCCACTCGTGGTGGTGCAGGATGGCCGGGATCTTGTCCTGCAGCGTCTCCACTGCCTGGATGATGGCGCAGCCCCGAACGGGGTGGTTGCGGATGATGTCGAACTCCTCCGGCGTCAGCGGCCCGGGCTTGTTCAGGATCGCGTCGGGCATGGCCAGCTTACCGAGATCGTGCAGCAGCGCCGCCTGCTCGATGCGCTCCACGTCGGCTTCGCCGTAACCCATCTCCCGGGCCAGCATGGCCGAGTACTCGGCCACGCGCGCGGAGTGGCCGCGGGTGTATTTGTCCTTGGCCTCGAGCGAGTTGATGAGGGCCACGATTACGCTGCTGTACTCCTTGTCGAGCCGGTCCAGCTTCTCGCGCAGGAAGATGTCCTCGAACAGGCCGTGCACCGAGCCACGCTGGGTGAACTGGACCAGCAGGCCGTAGCCCACCATCAGGAAGGCCAGCGCCATCACGAGGTGGTACAGCCACCAACTTAGCCGCCAGGCATCCGAGAAGGACATGATGGCGTCCGCCTCGGCGAACAGCATGACGCCGGTGATGAGAGCGATGAGGAGCACCGACCGCCGGCGGCGATATTCCAGGTAGAAGCGCAGCGAAGCAACGAGATAGCAGCCCACCGCCGTCAGCAGCAAGCCGATCATGACCTGGTCAGCCGTGCCACCTTCGCCCGTGATGCTGTAGCCGCCGGCCTTGGTGCTGGTCAGCCCGATGCCGTCGATCAGCAGCGTTGGGTACAGTGTCAGCAGCGCCGCGTAGCCGCCGAGGATGCCGAGGTGGGCTGCGAGTAAGCGACCCCGGTTGACGAGCACCCAGGCGTTCAAGCGCTCGCTTAGCCGGCACGAGCTCAGCAGGAAAAACAGCCCGCCCGCGGCCAAACACAGCGGCGGTGACCAGATAAAGCCGGCTTGGCCCTGGCTCAGCAGCCTGTTCTCGGTGGATAGCGAGTGCATGAGGAAGATGCCGGCGATTGAGAACAGGGCCAACCCGATGAAGAACACGCGCGCGTCTTGGTGGCTGCGCGCGGCATGGCTGACGATGGCTGCCACCACCAGGCCCAGCATGGCCGCGCCGGATACGACTAAGAAATGGATATTGGGATCGCGCCGGGACTGATCGATCAGCGGGTCAGCGTGCAGCAGCCAGAACAGGGCCACCGGCAGGCCCATCTGGAAGGCCCAGACGGCCCACCGGCCGTCAACGTTCTCCTTCGGCCGCCGGAAGGGGGCAGCCGCCGCTGGTGCCGCCATGCAGGCTGAGTTTAGGCTACGAACGCGGCGGGGACCGGAGGCTGACCCAAGGCCTCGCGCAGGATGGAGGCGTGCTCGCCCTCCACAACGGCGACACTGGCGGCGCTCTTCGCCAGCTCGCGGTCATTCAGCTTGCCCACAGCGTCGACGTAGGCTTTGGCCGCGGTGTCCTCCAGCTTGACGGCAAAAGCCAGGATGTCGTTCTGGGTCTTGATGTCAGGCAGCTCGTACTTGTCTTTGGACTGCACCGCTTTTCCGCCGAGCTTGACCACCGCGTCCGATAGCGCGTCCCGGTGCTGCTCGTGCTGGCTCTTGAACACGAGTGCCACGTCCAGAACCGGCTTCTGCAGCAGCTTGGTGCCGGCGGCGGCGGTGTAGGTCCAGATGGCCTGGTGCTCGATATCGATTGCGCCATTCAGGATGGTGACGTCGGCCTGCTTGGCCGACGGCGACGCCTGACTGCTGGCGGCCGCCGACGACAGGGCACTGGCCGCTGCCGCGGCGCTGCTGGCTGGCGCGGCGCTGGGTTTAGCCGCCTCGCTCGCTGCCGCCGCGCTTGGCTTCGCTGGCGCGGCGCTGCTGGGCGCAGGCGCTGTGCTCGATTGGGCGCCGCCTCCACAGGCAGCCAGAATGAGTGAGGCCG
>DATGVV010000735.1:0-4965 GCA_035299885.1 Chloroflexota bacterium
GGGCCATCTGCACTTCACCACCGCGATGCTGTTTGCCGTGGGCTTCATCGCCATGTTCATCATTGGCGGCCTGAGCGGCGTGATGCACGCCTCGCCACCCGCCGACCTGCAGCAGAACAACACCTACTTCATCGTGGCCCACTTCCACTACGTGCTGTTCGGCGGCTCCATCCTGGGCCTGTTCGCCGGCATCTACTACTGGTACCCGAAGGCCATCGGCCGGCTGATGAACGAGAAGCTCGGCAAGTGGCATTTCTGGCTGATGATGCTGGGCTTCAACGTGACCTTCTTCCCCATGCACTGGATCGGTCTCGACGGCATGCCCCGACGCATCTACACCTATCCGGAGGGCATGGGCTGGGACAGCTACAACATGGCCGAGACGGTTGGCGCATTCATGATTGGCCTGTCCGTTCTGCTGTTCATGTACAACGCCGTGTCGAGCATGCGGCGCGGCCAGGTGGCTGGCAACGATCCCTGGGACGCACGCACGTTGGAGTGGTCGATCCCCTCGCCCCCACCGCACTACAACTTCGAGGAGATTCCGGTCGTCACTGCCATGGACGACTGGTGGCACAGGAAGTACGGCGCCCTCGGCCACGAGGCCGAGCACGGAGCGCCGGCCGCGCCGCCGGCTATGGCGGGCGCAGCGGTGGACGTGCACGCCCACGCCGAGCACCCGGCTGGGGGCGGCCATCACATCCACATGCCGGACCCGTCCTACTTCCCGATCGTGGTCGGCATCGGAATGTTCATCATGGCTCTGGGCGTGATCACTAACTACTGGATATGCCTGGTTGGGTTCGCCTTCGTGTTCGCCGGCATTTACGGCTGGTCCTTTGAGCCGGTAACCGCGCCGGAGCCGCCCGGCAGCACCGCAACGGCCTCGCCCGAGACGCCACGCACGCCGGTAGCCGCCCACTGATGGCGGTCGAAGCCGTCCCCAACCCCGCCGTCGCGGCCGACCACACCAGCACCGGCCTGAACCACCGCAAGATCCTGATGTGGACCTTCCTCGGCTCGGAGTGCATGTTCTTCGCGTCGCTCATCTCGAACTTTCAGGTGCAGCGCGGCCGCAGCCTGAACGGCCCCTATCCGGACGACGTGATCAACATTCCGTTTACGTCCATTAGCACCTTCGCGCTCCTGATGAGCTCGCTCATGATGGTGCTGGCGCTCGCCGCCATCCAGCGCAACGACGTACGCGGGCTGAAGATATGGCTGCTGGCCTGCGCCTTTCTTGGAACGCTATTCCTGGGCGGCCAGTTCTTCGAATTCACACAGTTCGTGGCCGAGAAGGGTCTCAAGCTGAGCACGAACTTGTTTGGCGCCTCGTTCTTCGTGCTTACGGGGTTTCACGGCACGCACGTGACCATCGGCGTTATCTGGCTGATATCCCTGTACTTCGCCGCCGCCCGCGGCAGGATCACCGTCAAGGACAGTCTCAGCGTCGAGCTCGCCGGCCTGTACTGGCACTTCGTCGATATCGTGTGGGTGGCGATCTTCACCATCGTCTACCTGCTGAAGGTGTAGCTGATGGCTACGCACGTCCAGGAAGAAGGCCACCACCCATCGGCGTCCGGCTACGCCAAGGTCGCCATCGTCCTGTTCGTCCTGACCATCTTCGAGGTGGCGGTGTACTACATCGAGCCGCTGCGCGTGCTCGATTTACTCGCGCCCATCCTGTTGGTGCTGTCGGCGCTCAAGTTCTGCGGCATCGGCGGCTGGTACATGCACCTGAAGATGGACCACAAGATCTTCTTCACGCTGTTCGCAGCCGGCGTGACCCTGGCCGCCACGCTCATCCTCGTGCTGATGGCGCTGTTCGGCGAACTGCTGGAGCCGGGCAAGCCGATCATATCCATCTCGACTGAGCTGACGCGCTTCCAGGCCAGCGCCAAGCCTCAGGCTGAGGCGGGCGCGCCCTCCGGCGGGCTGCAGCCGCGGATCGATCCCAAGTCGATCGGCAACGTGGAGCTGGGGCGCGAGTTCTGGATCCTCAGGGGCTGCAGCGGCTGCCACCTGGCGCCGGGCATCCCCGGCGGAGGCCAGATCGGCCCCAACCAGGCGCATTTCGCTGACCGGCCGACCATCGCCGGTGGCGTGCTGCCGAACAGGCCCGAGTCCGTTGAGCGCTGGCTCAAGGACCCGCCGGCCGTCAAACCCGGCACGCTCATGCCGAACCTGAGCCTCACCGAGGACCAGATCAAGGATCTGACGGCGTTCCTGTACTCGCTGCCGTAGATGGCACTCACCCTGGGCGCCCTTCTGACCCATTGGAACTTCGAGCCGTCGGTGATCACCGGCTTGCTCCTGGCGTCGGCGGGATTCGCCTGGCTGCAGCGACGGCCGGAGCTGGCCGTCTCGAGGGGCCGGCGCGTATCGTTCGCGATCGCCATCGCGCTGCTCGCGCTGGCCTTGCTCTCGCCGCTGGACGAGATGTCCGACAAGTACCTGCTGGTGGCGCACATGATCCAGCACCTGCTGATAGTGCTGCTGGTGGCGCCGCTGCTGGTGCGGGCGCTGCCCTTGCCGTGGGCCGCTCGGCTCAGCATCAACCCGGTGCTGGCGTTCGCCATCTTCAACCTGGTGTTCGCGCTGTCGCACGTTCCAACGTGGTATCAGGCCACGTTGGTCAACGAGCCGCTGCACGTCTTGGAGCACGTGCTGTACCTCGGCACCGGCGTGGTCAACTGGCTGCCGACCCTCAACCCCGCGCGCGCTCGTCGCATGAGCGAGCCGCTGCAGATGCTGTACCTCTTCCTCCAGACGCTGCCGATGTTCCTTATTGGCGCGCTGCTGTCGCTCAGCGACTCCGCTGTGTACCCGCTCTACCTGCGCGCCCCACGCGTCGCCGGCATCAGCCCTATCGAGGATCAATCCCTGGCTGGTCTCCTGATGTGGATCGGCGGCAGCTTCTTCTACCTGGGCGCTCTCACCATCGTCTTCTTCAAATGGGCCAACCGGGAAATGGACCAAGATATTCCTCTCCCACCGCGGTGGGAGAGGCTAGGTGAGGGCTCCCCAGATCTCATCGAGGACGGCGGAGGTGTTCGTGAGAACCACATCATTGGTGAACCGAATTACCCGGGCCACGCCCTGGTTAAGTAGAAATCGAGGATGTAAGGACCGATTGAGTGTTGACGCCGAAATTTGAAGCCGTCGAAGTGACGCGATTTCAGGAAATACCACGGCTTGGCTTCAGCATCCGTTGGCTGATTTCGAGGATTTCGGCGCCGTTCCGGGGTGGTGCCGTACCTTCGCATGCAGGCCATTATCAGGTGCCCTCACCTAACCTCTCCCACCGCGGTGGGAGAGGAATTCTCTTGGGTTTGCTGCTGGCCTTTACGCCTGTGGCGGCGTATGCCCAGGCGAGTGCGCCGCCGAGTCCGTCGCAGGGGGCGGCAGCGGCGGCCTCGGCTCAGCCGGCCTCCGCGCCTGGCGCAGTGCAGCCGGGAACGGCCGCATCCGCGGCAGCTTCAGCACCGGCGGTACGCGGTTTGCCCACTCCGGTAGGTGCCAACCTGCCGCCCGGGCAGCCAGAGCCGCTGAGCTTGTTGGCCTATCTGCTCATCGCCTTGGCGATCGTCTGGTTCGTGGCCGCGATCGTCGGCATCGTGCGGCTGCTGATGCGGCCGCAGCAGGGCCCATACGCCGTTGCAGTGCCGGAACCCGAGCGCGACCGGCCGTTCCTGTCGTTCATCATGCCCTTCACCGCGCTTATCACGGTGGCGATCATCGTCACCGTTTTCGGCGTGTCATTCCTGTTTTTGGCCAGGATCTCGCCCAAGATATTCGACACCGAAGTCTACCCGCTGGCGGTGGACCTGTTCATCGTCTGCTTTGTGATGATGGTGGCAACAATCCTGGCGCTGAGGGGTGGCAAGGACCAGCACACCGAGGTACATTAGGGCGAGGTAACCTGCCATGGCCGAATACGACGAAGAGGCGGCCGGTCGAGCGGCGATGTGGACCTACATCTGGGTCATGGTGGCCTTCAAGATCGTCACGGCCTCCTTCGTCTTGTGGTACACGCAAGCGTTCGGCTTCTGGGTGATCATGATCGCGCTGCATATCCCCTGGATCGCCGGCGCGATCTTCCTGGCCGGCATCCCCGGGGCGTTCTACTGGCGCCTGGTGAAGGTACGAGCCCGCCGCGCCGAGCTGCTGCGGCAGGAGTTCAACGTGGTCCCACCGGGCCAGGAGCTCGAAACCGTTAAGGTCTAGGTCCCAGCAGCTGGCGCGCCGATGCTCTAATCAGTGCGATGCAGTTCGGGGTCTACGCTCTCCCCAGCTATCACCCCGATACGGACGGCTCGCAGGGCGCATTCATGCGCAAGCTGGTGGACCTGCTGGCTGGCGCCGAACCCCTGGGCTTCGACGCCATCTGGCTCAACGAGCATCACTTCCACCCGTTTGGCGGCATGATCCCATCACCACCCATGCTGCTGGCAGCGCTCGCGCAGCGGACCAGCCGGGTGACGCTCGGCACGTCAATCGTGATCCTGCCGATGCACCACCCTATCGAGATCGCTGAGCAGCTGGCGATGGTCGATCTTATGTCAAATGGGAGGGTGCAGCTCGGCTTTGGCCGCGGCTTCGTAGTGTACGACTACGAGGTCTTGGGTCTGCCCTACACCGATGCCCAAGAGCGCATGCTCGACGGTCTGCAGGTGGTCTTGAACGCCTGGCCAGGCGAGACGTTCACCCACGAAGGCCCGTTTTACCACTTCCAGGACCTGCAGGTCTGGCCGCCTGGCCAGCAGCCGCACCCGCCTGTGTGGATCTCCTGCTCGCGCAATCCGAAAAGCTTCGAATGGACGGCTCAGCAGGGCTACAACCTACTGACGATCGGGTTCATCAGCCCCGTCGCCAAGACCGCCGCCCTCACGCGGGTGTATCGCGACTCCTGGGCGGGGCCAGGCGACTACCAGATCGGCACGCTGTACCACGCCGTGGTCGCTG
>DATGVV010000736.1:0-6579 GCA_035299885.1 Chloroflexota bacterium
GACCACCCGCTCGCGCTTCCAGGAAGGCTTGCGCAGCTCAGCCCTGAGCACCTCGGGCAGGTTGACCTTGACGAAGATCTTGTTCTCGAAATCGAGGCCGGCATCGAGCTCATGCCAAGCCTGGTACTGCCGGGCGAAGCAGTACACGCAGCGATGCCTGCAGCCGCGGTAAGGATTGATGCTCCATTTGAAGGGCATCCCCTTGACGGCATTGATGGCCGAGCGGCACGGCGTCTCGATATAGGACACCTGCTCCATACTGTACGCATGTGCAGTATACCCCTGCGGTGCGAGCAGAGTCACCCTTACCGGCGGGCTGCTCGCTAAGGAAGCCGGACGATCGCTAGAATTCCCCTTGCGGCGCCCTTCGGCGCCCACGTCCGGCGACGTGGCCAAGTGGTAAGGCGGGGGTCTGCAAAACCCCTATGCACCGGTTCGAACCCGGTCGTCGCCTCTCTGGACCTAAGCTCAACGTGCGCTCAATTCGGCCTCTTGAGATAGCTTTTGCCGTCTGCTTGGAGAGCAACGCTGAGAGCAACCCCGAAGAATCTTGAGGGACAACCGGGCACAGCCGGAGACAAACTGTACGATCCGGTATCCGGCTAGCTGGCCCGATTTGAGCACAACCATGGCCGTTTACGTACGATGAGGCACACCAGCGGACATGGCCCAAAATTGGCCGGAATCGAACTGCAAAACCCCTATGCAGCGGTTCGAATCCGGTCGTCGCCTCTAGATTTTATGCTCAAGTCTTTGACGTTGCGTCAGATTTGGCCACCGGAAATGCCCCACTGTAGCAACGGGAATCACGGGCTTTCTCTAGCGACTCTTCCGAATCGCGTGCATTTTCGCCACCGTCTGCTAGCCCAAGGAGTTCCCGAACGAGAACGAGCCATCGGTTCGGCAGCTCCACTACATGGCGGCGACGTACTGGTCCTGTCCGTTGCGAATCAGCACGAAGGTGCCGACTCGAATGCCGTTGCCGCCGAGGCCGTTGGGGGTGGCGCCGGAGAAGTTCCCGTTGCCATCCGTAGTGATCGTCCCTAAATCCTCGCGCCCATGGTCGTTAAAGCGCTCGAACTGAACGTCGTAGCCGGAGTTCGCGGCGGCACTTTGCAACGCGACCAGCGCCTGGGTGTTGCCACCACCCCATTGCACCATGCCCGCCGCCAAGCCGTCGCCCCCTGGATTGTTGGCCGCGAAGTCACCGCCCCCGGTGCCACCGTTCACCTGGCCAACTGAAGCGAGGCGGAGAGTGACTGCGCCGCCAGGTGCCGTAGTCAGCCCGGCGAACGGCCGCCCAAACCGCCGGCCGAACGGCGGGCATCCACTAGCGAAAGGTCTACCTCGAGGGCCACGACCGTGGCCATTATCGTGGCCATTATCGTCGCCATCATCTTCGTCAGCCAGCGCGGCCACTGGCCACAGGGCAGCGAAGGCTGCCAGACCAGCACCGGCACGCATAAGTAAGCGGCGGCTGATGGATTGGGCTTGCATCGGCAGTCTCCTTCTCGATGATCTACTGGGGTGGACCTTTGGCGCGGAACAGAGCAGCGTATCGGCGATCCAGTGCTCGTACTGTTCAGTACCGCCTGCACTGGTAACTAACTCTAAAAGGCGAACGACCGGGGCGAAAGCGTGCCTCTACCCGTCTAATGATCGCCGCTGCCAGCAAACGCTCATAGGTAATTCAAGAGCCGGTGAGTCTCGGGCTTGGATGAAATCGGCACCCGCTGCCCAACGCGGTCATGGAACCGCCTGTTTGGGCAACCACACGGCTCTGCAACGATGGTTGCTTGCTATGAGCATCCCACATCGAACTGCAAACCCCTATGCAGCGGTTCAAATCCGCCCGTCGCCTCGAAGTTAGGTCGTTAGCTGCCCGAGCTTGTCCTTGGTCATGCCGACCCATTTGTTCTTCATCTTGCCGAAGGGGAACTTGTCTATTTCCGCGGGGCTGCGGTCCCAGTTGCGGGACACAGCCTCGTAGGTGGTCAGCAGCTTTTGGCCGAAGCCGGCGCCGTCTTTGACGATCTGGTAGACGTACACGTTTTGGACGGCGTCGTGGTCGGCGTCGAGCTTGATGGGCCCCTTGGCGGTAGCGGCATTGGTGTCGTACAGCGCTTGCAGGAAAGGCTGCACCTGCTCCACGTTGCCGTTCATCTTTTGAACGGCCGCGGCCATCATCTGCATGCCGGAGTAGCTGTAGGCGACGGTCGCCGTTAGGGGCTCGCTGGGGTATTTGGCGGCGAAGGCCTTCCGGAAGGTCTGGTTCTCCGGAGTGGCCAGCCCGGTGGAGTACTCATTGGCGGCATAAACGCCTACGGCTTTGTCCTGGAGCTGGTCCATGTTCGAGTCGGTCATCACCGCGTGGGCGTCGATAATGGCCGTCTTCTGCTGGCCGCGATAGTTGGCCAGCTGCTCCAGGAAGTGGAGGCCGTCGGTGCCGGGCAGGAAGCAGAACATCACGTCCGCATCGTTGGTCAACTGGGCCAGGAACGGCCCGAAATCGGGCGTGCCGAGGGCCGGATACAGCTCCTGCACCACCGCTCCGCCGCGCTTGATGAAGGCGCTGGCGAACGTGTCGGCATTCTCCAGCCCGCCGCCGTAATCGGAAGCGATCAGGATGGCTTTGCGGTAGCCCTGCTTGTAGGCCCAATCGGCAGCCGGATCCACTTCCTGGGTGGCGTTGTAGGTCAGCCGCACCAGGTACGGGCTCTTGAATTTGGGATCGGTCGTTACCGTTTCGGCGGCGCAGTTGGCGGTGATCAGCAGCGGCACCTGGGCTTGCTTCACGTAACCCGCCACCGCGTAGCATTCGGGCGTCAGGTTGATGCCCATCAGGAACTGGACCTTGTTGTTTTCGACCAGGTTCTTGGCCTTGGTGAGCGCGACGTCGGCCTGGTTCTGCGTGTCCTCAAACAGGACCTCCACTTTTCGACCAGCGATGGTGCTGTTGACGGTCGAGAGGTAGAGGTCAACGCCGAGGCGATTGTTCTTGCCGACGGCGGCGGTCGGTCCGGTGAACGGCGCAAGGTAGCCGATCTTGATCGTGCCGCCGGCCGCTGCGTTGGCGCTGGCGGCTGTGCTGGGCTGAGGGGCGACGGACGCCGGCGAGCCTGCGGGCGCGGCATTGCCGCCGCAGGCAGTTAGCAGCAGCGCGACGGGGATCAGCGTGCGCTTCATGACCCGCATTTATACCGGGCTCCAGCTTCCCTCACCCTAGCCCTCTCCCGGTCCTACGCGGACGGCGAATGCGGGAGAGGGAATTGCCGCTGGCTCTCAGTCTCCGAAAGCATCGGTCCCCGCCCTCCGTCGGCTGATTTGAGGGAGGGCATCATAGCACCACCCCGAAGCGATCAATAATGCCGGCTCAAGGAGGACAGCGATGAGACTGAACCTCGATCGTTCGATAGCCTTGCTCGTGGGGCTCGCCCTAACAGCGTGTGGCTCTCAACCGGCAGCGCCTGTGGCATCGCAAGCCCCGGCTTCTTCGCCGGCCGCGGTCAGCGCCAAGCCCGTGGTGGCCTCCGCGGCAGCCACCGAGCCCATCAAGATCGGCTTCGTCACCGACCTTACCGGGCCCACGGCCAACGAGGGCAAGGACAACCTGGATGCCTTCAACCTCTATCTGGAGTCCGTCGACAATACGGTTGCCGGCCGCAAGGTGCAGGTCATCAGCGCGGACGCTGCCGGACAGCCAGATGCGGCTCTCACAAAAACCAAAGAGCTGGTCGAGAACCAGAAAGTCGATTTCCTGGCGGGCTTCAATTTCAGCACCGAGTGTTTCGCCGTCGCGCCGTATGCCGGCCAGGCGAAGGTGCCCATGGTGATCGTCGATAACTGCGCGGCGATTTCACTCGGGCTCGACCCCAAGTTCGTCAGCCCCTATCTCGTGCGGCTGACCAGCAGCAGCAGCAACGGCAGCGGCGTTGCCATCGCCAACTGGATCTACCAGCAGGGCGCCCGTAAGGCGATCATGCTGTCGATCGATAACGCCGGCATTCAGGAGAACGCTGACAGCTACGCCAAACCGTTCGTCCAGGCGGGCGGGAGCTTCGTGCAGGAGCTGCATCCACCCATCGCCACAACCGATTTCGGGCCTATCGTGACCCAGTTCGATGCGAGCGCCGACTCAATCATCGTCTTCGAGCCCAGCATCGCCGGCCTGCGATTCGGGCAGGCCTTTTCCAGCTACGGCTCCAAGATCAAGGTCTATGACGTGCTCGGAGGACCGACGAATGGCCCCAATCTGGCAGGCCTCAAAGACAAGGCCGCCGGCTTCATCGGCCAGCAGTCATGGTCGCCGGCATTCGATGCGCCCATGAATCAGGCTTGGGCCAAGAGCTGGAACGCCAAGCATCCGGACCGCCAGTGGCAAAGTGTCGACACGGCAAACGGCTACGCGGGGGCGCAGATCGTCGTCGACGCCATCAAGAAGGTGGGCGGCAGAGTAGATGACAAGCTCAAGCTCGTCGACGCGCTATTCGCGACTGACATGGAGACGATCAAGGGACCGGTCAAGGCGGATCGCGCGCGCAACGTGGCCATCCAGAATTCCTATCTCTTCGAAGTGGACCAGAGCGGTGACCCGCTGAAGTCGCGCCTGCTCCAGACGATTACCGGCGCATCGGTAGCGCTGCCGCCGGTGGACGAGCTGACGAAGTTCCCCTACGGCAAGCTCAAAGGCAAGTGGGTGGGGATGACCAAACAGCAGATCGACGATCTTTCGAAGTAGGCCCGGCAGCCGCTCCAGCACCACACCAGCGACGCTCGCCTCCGGTAGGCTAGAGAGCCGTGATTGTGGCTCAGCGGCGGTTTCTCGGCGCTACGGGCGAGCAGTGGGCGCTCATCGTGGCGCTGCCGCTGAACCAGGCGGCGAACTCGGCGCTGTACACCGTGCTGGGGCCGTTTCGGGCCGAGTTTGGGCTGAGCTACGTGGCCATGGGCGCGGTGCTGGCCACCTACGGGCTGGCGCGCTTTGTCATGGACGTGCCCGCTGGGGTGCTCATCAGGCGGGTGCCGCTGCGTCTGGCCCTACTTGTGGGGCTATTCGTCAACCTGGTGTCGGCCGCCGGATCCATCGCCAGCACCGCGGTCTGGCAGATCGTGGCGGCGCGAACGGTGCAGGGGGTGTCGTCATCCGTGGTACAGGCGGGCATCCTAGCCTGGCTGATCATCGGCGCGCACAGCGGCGTCCGCGGGCGGGTCATGGCGCTGAGCGAGGCCCTGTTCTCGACCGTGGGTTTGATCGTGCCGTTGGGCACCGGCGCGCTGGCCCTGGCATTCGGCTGGCGGGCGGCCTTCGCCACGGCAACGATCACCGGCTTTCTGGCCTGCCTGGCGGTACTGTTCGGGACCGATGCCGCGTCAGCGCCCAAGACAACAGCGCCCGAGGCCGAACCCGGCAGCGCCAGAGCAAGCGTCTGGAGCTCGATCAGCAGCGGCGGTGGCATGCTGCTGGCGGCCTACCTGCTGGCGTTCATCGTCGCCTTCAGCCGTTTGGGCATGGTCAACACGCTGGTGCCGGTGATCGGGTCCGACCAGCTGGGGCTGAGTCCCATCCAAGTCGGCTTGGGATTGACGCTGGCCAACGTGGTGGGCATCGTCATGCTTATGAGCGGCGGCTGGGCAGGCGATCGCTTCGGCCGGCGTCGGCTCGCGGCGCCAGGCGTCATGCTGCTGCTGCTGTGCCAGTGCGCGCTGTTCTTCATCGTCGACCAGCGCCTGTTTTTCGTGATCGTGGCCGCGCAGGGGCTGGGCTACTTCATGAACTCGTTCTCGACCAGCTTGGTGGGTGACGCGCTGCCGCCCCACCTGCGGTCGATCGGGATCGCCGGCTACCGGCTGGTGGTCGACGCGGCGGTGCTGCTGGCGCCGGTGGTGGTGGGCGCCATCGCCGACTGGCGCGGCTTCGACGCGGCCAAGGCGCTCACGCTGGCGGTGACGATAGTGGTGCTGGCGGTGGTTTGGATCGCGGCACGAGCCAAGGAGCCCCACGTCCACCCCGCCGAGATTCCCTCACCCTAGCCCTCTCCCGCTGCGGCAGGAGAGGGGATCGGGGCTATCCTTGCCCTGATGGCAAGCGCCCGGCCGGCGGAGTGCACCTGCGGCCACAGCTTCAGCGCTCACACAGAGGGCAGGTCCAAGGGCTGCAGCTTTTGCGGGTGCCAGGCGTTCGAGGATGCCATCCTCGCCAAGCTGGGGCCCCAGGTACTGGCCGCGGTCGAGCTGCTCACCAAGCAGCCCGCGCTCAAAGACGTGCACGCCGATCAGCTGATCGCGCTTGCTGAGAGTGGTCAGCGCCGGCTGTACCTCGAAGGCAAGGTCCTCATGGCGCAGGACGCGCCCAATCACAGCCTGCATATCCTGGTGAACGGCCGCGTTCGAGTGGATCGCATCGTCAACGGCGACAACAAGCTCCTGGCGAGGCTCGGGCCCGGCGACCTGGTGGGTGACATGGGGGTGCTCAGTGGCACGCCGCGGCTCGCAACTGTCACCGCCATCGACGACGTGGAGACGCTTGAGCTCAGCGCCGAGGTCCTCAAGCGCGTCTTCAAGCAGCATTCGGCGCTGCTG
>DATGVV010000737.1:0-1786 GCA_035299885.1 Chloroflexota bacterium
CAATGGCACCGGTGCTTCGTCCGATCAAGCGGGCCAGGTCAACGGCAGGCATGCCGGGGTTGGCGTACAGATACGCGAACTGATTCTCCCTCCATCTTGGCGCTCTCACGATGAACCTCCGACCGAATGTGGTCGGTGGCAAGTCTCGTGGACGGTAGCACCGCAGGGAACCGTGGTCGGGGCGGTCGCGGGTTGAGGGAGGCGGCGTAACGGGCCCACGGGCTCGCCGGTTAGACGTGAGTATCTCGCTCATGTCGATCGGAGAGCGCCGATGGACCCGCAGCGTCAATTCTGCCCGAACTGGGACTGCCCCGCCCGTGGCCAGGCCGGGCAGGGCACCATCCGGGTGCATAGTCAGAAGGAGCGCCGGTACCGCTGTACGGCGTGTGGCCGCACGTTTGCCGCCACGCGCGGCACCCCGTTCTACCGCGCGCACAGTCCGCTGGGCCTGCTGATCGTGGTGCTGATCCTGCTCAGCTACGGCTGCCCCGTGCAGGCGATTGTCGCCGCGTTCGTGCTGGATGAGCGAACGGTAGCCGCCTGGCTGCAGCGAGCCGGCCAGCACTGCCAGGCGGTCCACCAGCACCTGGTCCAGCAGGGGCAGGTGGACCTGCAGCACGTCCAGGCCGACGAGCTGTGGATCAAGCTGGTCGGACAGCGGGCCTGGCTGGCCATGGCGCTGGCAGCCCCCAGCCGCCTGTGGCTGGGTGGAGTGATCAGCCCCCACCGCGACACGGAGCTGATCACGGCCGTGGTGCAGCAGGTCCGCGCGTGTGCCGCCTGGCTGGGCATCCTGGTATGCGTGGATGGCCTGGCGGCCTACGTCACGGCCTGCCTGCGCGTGTTCCGCCAGCCAGTCCGCACCGGGCGCCGCGGTCGCCCACACCTGGTGGTCGAGCCGGGGCTGCTGATCGGGCAGGTCGTCAAGCAGTATGCCCAGCGCCGGGTGGTGAGCACCAGTCAGCGGGTGGTGCGCGGCACGGCCCAGGCGATCGGAGCGGTGCTGCAGGCGACGGCCACCGGGACGGGCATCCACACCGCCTACATCGAGCGGCTCAACGCTACCTTCCGCAGCCATCTGGCACCCCTGGTTCGTCGGGGTCGCGCTATCGCCCACACGCTGGCCACGCTACAGGCGGGCATGTGGCTCGTCGGGGTCAGCTACAACCTGTGCTGGGCGCATGACAGCCTCCGCGTCGCGGCTCCACCCGGGAGCGGGCGGAAGTGGCGGGAGCGGACGCCAGCCATGGCAGCGGGGCTGACCGACCATCCCTGGACACTCCGTGATGTGCTGCACTACCACGTGCCCCTGCCCGCCTGGGTGGCTCCCAAGCGGCGCGGCCGACAGCCCAAGCAGTCCCATCAGCCACCGATAGCACCGGCAGCCTGACCCCGGTTCCGTGTGGAGCTACCACAGTACGAGCACCGCCGCCAGTTGTGCAGCCAATTCACTGATCAGACGGGCGGCTGTTTGAGAGCCGGTGATCGCGACCTTGGTCACGGCTGGTCCTCGAGCGTGCGGTGCTTGGGGGCGAGCTTGGCGCGATAGCTCGGTCCTTCGGTCACGAGCTGGTGGGCGGCGTTGGCCAGACGATCGAGGGCGCTATCTCCGAGCAGGGGATCGTCGAAGAGCATCAACCACTCGTCCACGCCGCGATTGCTGGTGATGGCCGAAACTGCTCTGGCGATGGCGGGCGACGATCAGCTCGTACAGGGCGGTGCTCCGCTGAGCCGAGAGGCGGCGCAGGCCGAAGTCATCCAGGTCAGCAGGTCTGGCGCCAAGTAG
>DATGVV010000738.1:0-3398 GCA_035299885.1 Chloroflexota bacterium
GCTCAGCGCGACGACTAACGCAATCGAAGCCAACTGCAGGGTGTTGGGCAGAGTCGCGCCGATCATGTCGAGCACCGGCCGCTTGTAGATGAACGACCGTCCGAAGTCACCGGTCAGCAGATGGCCCACCCAGCTCACGTATTGCACCGGCAGCGGCTGGTCCAGTCCGTAGGCCTGGCGGATGAGCGCCAAGTCGGCTGGATTGAAATCCGAAGCGCCGAATACCAGCAGTGACACCGGATCGCCGGGCGCAAGCCGCATCAACCCGAACGACACCAGCGTGATCCCGAACAGCGTTGGGATCGCCTGAAGCACCCGGCGGAGGATAAACGCAGACACGCTCAGCGAGTCAGGAGTGACGCCCGCGGTGTGAAGGGTGCCCTAGAACGGTCACCCGACACATGTCATTTGAAGTTTGCGGTCAATTCACCCACCACTTCTCGACGTTCCACTGAACGCCGGGATCGCGGCTGGGAAACGGGCCGGGATCGATGCCCTGCAAGCGCTTGCTGTAGAACAGGGGCGTCTTGATGAACAGCCCGAAATTGTAGGGCTGGTCTTCGTTGACTTGCTTGGAGAACGCACGGTAGGCCGCTTTCCGGCTAGCCTGGTCGCACTTGCCGCTGCGGCCATCCTCGAGCGCCTTGTCCACGATGTCGCTCTTGTAGCCAATAGCGTTGAACTTGGGCTGGGGGATTTGGCTGGAGTGCCAGATGGCAAACTCGGAGTCCGGGTCGGCGCCACCGGTCCAGCCCAGGATGACGGCATCGAAGTTCCGGCCACCCTGGTCGCCGTACTTGGGGTCCTTGGAATTATTGATGCGGTCCACCAACGCCTGGAATGATTCCGTCTGGAGGTTGGCGTCGATGCCCAGCTGCTTGTACTGCTCGGCTGCCACCTGGGCGAAGGTGCTGCGGGCCTTGTTATCCGAGTTCGTCACGATACTGAAGCTCAGCTTCTGGCCAGCTTTCTGATAGATACCGTCGGAGCCCTTGCTCCAGCCCGCTTGTTCCAGCAGTTGTTGGGCTTTCTTCGGGTCGTACTTGTAGTCGTTTAAGCCAGCGGCGTCGTAAGCCCAGGAGACGGACGGAATAGGCGAGAGCGCCTTCTGGCCTAGGGTGAAATAGACCTTATCTACGATCGCGTCCATGTTCAGTCCGTAGCCGAGCGCCTGGCGAACGGCCTTGTCCTGGAAGAACTCCTTGCCGCCACGCAGCTGGTTCCAACCGATGTAGGTGTAGGAAGGTGTCAGGTAGAACTGGGAGGCCAGGCTATCGACCTTTTTCAAGTCCTCCGCGTCCTTGGGATCCGCCGCATCGGCGATGTCTATCTCGCCCGTCTTCAGCGCCGCTGCCAGCGCGTTGCTGTCTGGCACCACCTTGTTGACAAACTCATCCAGGTTGGCTCTTCCGCCATAGAAACTGTCGTTGCGAACCAGGGTTATGTGGTCGTTGGGCTTCCAATCCTTGAACTTGAAGGGGCCCGTCGCCAGAGGCGGCGCGTTGTTTTCGGCCGCGTCGTCCACGTTCTTGGAGCCGTCGCTCCCGGCCATGTACTTTCCGAAGACACTCTTTGGAATGACGGAGAAGCCGCCGATGCGGTTTGGCGCGGCGCAGAGGGTCTTCTCGAGGGCTACGGTGATATTCCTGCCATTCACCACGATGCCGGAAATCTCGGCCGCCTTACCGTCGGCGAACTCCTTCGCCCCCGCGATATCTTGGAACACTTCCTTGCGCACCGTCTTCTTGCTGCGCATGACCGCCTCGGCGGTGAACTTGAAGTCCTCACCGCTAAAGGCTGAGCCATCGCTCCACTTGAGCCCGTCGCGCAGGACGAGATTCATGGTCTTGCCGTCGGCCGACAGCTCGAACTTTTCGGCCAAGCCGGGTTCAGGCGCGCCTGTCTTGGCGTTGATGTTCACCAGCGGCTGGTAGATGAGATCGATGAGATAGGTAGACACGTTGTCCGTGGATAGCACCGGGGTCAGCGTCTTGGCATCGGACGCGGTGCCCCAGATGACGCGGCCCCCTGGCCTGGGGGCCTCGGATTGCGAAGCCGTTGCCGCACTGGCCGGCACTCCTGCCGCCGCGCCTCCGCAGGAGGGCAGCAGCAGGCCCACGGCCGCGAGCGGTAAAAAACGTCTCCATAAGACATTCATGCGCCGCCTCCACGCCGAAGATTGGGCCGATTGTTGCATAGTTCCCGTTAGGTCCACACCCTCCGCGCCGTCTCCATCATCACGTCCAGCTTGCGCCACTGGTCCTCCTCGCTGATGAGGTTGCCCTGGATATCCGACGCGAAGCCGCACTGCGGGCTTAGCGCCAGCTGCTCCAGCGGTAGGTGGCGCGCCGCCTCGGCGATACGCGCCGCCAGGGAGTCGGCGGTCTCCACCCGTGGCGTTTTGGTTGTGATCAAGCCCAGCACCGCCGTCTTCCCCGCCGGCACGAAGCGCAGCGGCTCGAATGAGCCCGATCGCTCGTCGTCATATTCCAGCAGCAGCCGCTGGTGCTTGAGGCCGCCAAACAGCTTCTCGGCGATGGCGTGGTACGAGCCCTCGCGGTGCCACATGCTGCGCTGGTTGCCGCGGCACAGGTGGATGCCGAACGTCACGCCGGGAAAGCCGTCGATGATGGCGTTGTCGGCGTCGATCGATCGCTCCAGGTTGCGCGCCGGGTCCTCGCCGCGGCTGCGCATCTGGTCGAGCGAGGGCTGGTCCACGTAGGCGGTGTAGCTGGGCGCATCGACCTGGATGTACTTGCAGCCGGCCTCGACCAGCTCGCTGACGATCCGCCGCTGGACGTGCACCAGGTCGGCCACGAACTCGTCCAGCCCGCCGGGATAAACCGCCGTCGATTCCTCCCAGGCGAAGCGCTGCGAGACGCGGTCCGGCCCGATGAACGTGACCTTGGCCGGCAGGCTTGTGAGCGACTGCACGAAGCGGAACTCCTCCAATGGCACGTTACGCACGAGCCGCAGCCGCTCGACCGCCGGCCGGCGGTACACGATGGCCGGTCCGGCCGCGTGCTGGCCGGACTGCCAGCGGTGCAGCGGCTGCCCGCCCGCGGCGCGCTGCTCCGTCAGCTGGGCGGAGTTGCGCTGCGCGGCGAACCCTGCCACTGAGTTCGCGAAGCTGTCCTGGAAGTTGAGCCGCCGGTACTCGCCGTCGGTGACCACCGGCAGGTCGTGAGCCTCCTGCTTGCGAACGACCTCGCGGATTGCGGCGTCCTCGGCCTGCCGCAGCTCGTCGTCCGAAGC
Source organism: Chloroflexota bacterium (assembly GCA_035299885.1). Taxonomy (GTDB): domain Bacteria; phylum Chloroflexota; class JAJPGV01; order JAJPGV01; family JAJPGV01; genus DATGVV01. Next base: position 3,256 of record DATGVV010000738.1, read on the forward strand.
CTCGCCGCGCCCATGGCGTTCGAAGACGGCCAGCAGCTCCGGCGGCCGCAGCAGCGAGCCGACCTGATCGGTCCGAAGCTCATCTAAAGGAGTGCTCAGGTTCCCTCACCTAGCCTCTCCCACCGCGGTGGGAGAGGAACTAC
>DATGVV010000739.1:0-1580 GCA_035299885.1 Chloroflexota bacterium
GTAATCGCGGCCAACCCGCCGCTCAGCCCGTGCTGGAGCGACGCGCCGCCGTAGTATGCAGCGAAAATCGCCGCTCCGAAACCGGCCAGCGCTCCCGCCAGGGCGAACGCCAGGGTCTGGGCACGGGCCGGATCGCCACCCACCAGCGCAGCCAGCTCAGGATCTTGCGCAACCGCGCGGAGCAGGCGGCCGGTCCTGGTCCGGGCGAGGATGGCAGCCACGCCAAGTGCGACTGCGACGCCTAGCAGGACGACGACCGCGTCCTTCAAGGTGAACGACACGCCAGCCCACCCCAATTCCATCGCTGGAACCAGCTCAGGCATGCTGAGCATCGGCAGGTAAATCGCGCCGTGGTGGGGTCTTGGGTCACCGCTGGGGATCGGAAGAAACGTTGCGCGCCAGCCGATGGCGACCTGCAGCAGCAAGAACGAGAGCCCCACCGTGGCGATAAGTGGGCCGAGTGGCGCTCGAAACCGCCTGAAGGGTCGGAAGGCCAGCTGCTCGACGGCCGTGTTGAGGAGAGCTCCGCACGCTGCTCCACAGACGGCGAGCAGCACGAGGGCGCCCGCCCGTACCGCCAGCGGGGCCGACGCCGGGATTCCGAGAACTGCGGCGAGGCTTGCCACTACCACCGTTGCCAGGGCAAAGACATTACCGTGGGCCAGGTTGATCTGCCGGGAGACGGCATAGGCCAGCGTGAAACCAACCGCATTGAGGGCGATTACAGCGCCATTGGTCACGCCGTACACAAGCAGTTGCAGCGCCAGGGCGCCAGTCATCACACGTACATCACGTTAGAATGATGCTCGTTGATTTACGCCATCGGCGTGCCGCCGAGCAGGCCTCCAACCGTCAGCCAGTAGTAGATGATGAATGCACCACCCAGAAGGAGCAGCCCAGCGCTTACCGGCTGGACGTAGCGGACGGCCCTCCGCACCCGCAGCAAGCCAGCCGACTCGACGAAGGCTGTGGCGACGGTCAGCACCGTGATCGCCAGTCCCATACCCAGAGCAAAGAGCACGAACTGCAGGGTCGCTCCGAGAAAGCCGCCCGCTGTGAGCGCGCTGGCCACCACCGCCAAGAACACCGGGAGTTGGCAGCTCAACGATGCGGCGGCGTAGGCCAGCCCATAGGCCAGATAGCCTCGCGCGCCCTTCTGGCGTGCGGCGGGCCCCATTCGGTCGGCAAGCTGCTCACCGAGGTTGGTGTGCAGCGTGCGCCCGGTCAACATGCTCCCCCCGACCAGGACCAGCAGCACGCCGACGGCGAGTGCCATCCAGGGGAAGTAGCGGGCGACCGCCGTAGTTGCCACGCTGAGGACGAGCCCGGCCGCGCCGAACAGCAGCACGAAACCAGCGGTTACAGCCGCGCTCACCCACAGAGCGCGAAACAGTCTTTGCGGAACACGCCCCCGAGCATCCCGTGGCCCCTGCGCGCCCAGGTAGAAGCCCACGTAGGCGGGCAGGATGGCGAACCCGCACGGATTGACGGCCGAGACCATGCCCGCACCGAATGCGTAGGTAAGTGGCAGCGCCAGAGCCGCATTGGCCACGGCTGAGCCCAGGCCAGCGGCCACTCCC
>DATGVV010000740.1:0-2622 GCA_035299885.1 Chloroflexota bacterium
GGGAAGATCCTCAAGCGGCAGCTGCGGGAGCCGTATTGGCCGAAGCAGCCGCAGCGAGTGAACTAGCCAAGAGCGGAGCTGGCGCGGTCGAATGCGATCGCTGCCGGAGCTCACCGATCGCAGTTCCCAGCCATCAACGCCACGGACGGGGTGTACCGCGAGAGCGCGGGCTGGGGTGTCGGGCGCCAGTCCATCAGTGACAACCTCATAGAGGACCTGACGACGATCTCGCGTGATCTGAGAGAGGGGGATGAACGGGGAGCGTCGGGCACGGCCACAGCAGCTAATCAAGCTCGAAATGTGGGCGGCGGACTATTGCCTTCGCCGCTGGCCCGATGCTACAGTGAGCCGTCGTGCAAGGGCAACGGACTGGCGTAAACGCTTCGTAGTATGGAACCGCACATGACGCTGGCGGCCCGGGTAGGCTGATGGGCGAGAGCGCCCAGCTGGCGGGTCCAGCTCGTCTAGAGCGTACGGACCAACGGAGGCTGGACCGTAGGCTGGTTGCCTGGGTGGCGCTGGCGGTTTTGCTGGTGGGCGCCGGCGCGGTCATGGATAACTACACCTCCTATGTAGTCACGCTGGCGGCCATCTACAGCATCATCGCGGTGGGGTTAGCGCTGCTGATGGGTTTCGCTGGCCAGGTGTCGTTTGGGCATGCGGCGTTTCTGGCCATCGGCGGGTATGCGACGGCCATCACGGCGGTGCGGTTGGGCTGGCCCTTGGTGGTGGTGCTGCCACTGTCTTGCCTGACGTGCGGCCTGGCAGGGGTGCTGCTGGGCATCCCGGCGCTGCGCCTGTCGGGGCCGTATCTGGCCGTCGCTACGATCGCCTTTGGGACGGCGATCCCACAGATCGCATTAAAGGCGGAGCCGCTGACCAACGGCTACAGCGGGCTGCATCCGCCGCGGCCAGAGCTGGCAGGTTTCGTGTTCGACTCCTCGCCTCGGCTGTATTACCTGGTGCTGGCACTGGCGGCGCTGTTCGTTTGGATGGCCGCCAACCTGGTTCGCAGCCGGACCGGCCGGGCATTCGTGGCGCTGCGGGACAGCGGTGTGGCAGCCCAGGCCATGGGCATCAGCCTGTACCGCTACAAGCTGATTGCCTTCGCGGTGAGCGCCATCTTCGCCGGAGCCGCCGGCAGCCTGTACGCCTACTACGTGGGCTTCATCAGTCCGGAGGATTTCATTCTGCCGAACTCCATCGCGCTGGTGGCGATGGTCATCATCGGCGGTATCAGCTCGATTGGCGGGCCAGTGCTGGGTGCGCTGCTGCTGACGTTCATCCCGCAATTCCTGGCGACGGTCAAGAACCTGCCGCTCCTGGTGTACGGCGCGGCGCTGATATTGATCGTGGTGTTTTTCCGATCGGGCTTGTGGCCCTGGCTGCGGCGCATGGTCGAGCCCCGAGTGTTCGGGCCGCCGGCGCCGAGTGACGTCGAGCCGGTGGCGCTGGGGCCGCGCGTGGTCGACGGCCGTGAGGTTTGCGGGGCGGCCCTGAAAGTTTCGGGTCTGAGTCTGAGATTCGGCGGTCTGGCGGCACTCAGCGAGGTGAGCTTCAGCGCTGAGCCAGGCCACATCATGGGCCTCATCGGGCCGAATGGGGCGGGCAAGACGACGGCGCTCAACGTGGTGAGCGGGTTCTACAAGCCCGACCGAGGCAGCATCGAGCTGTATGGCACGGATCTGCTGCGACGCGCAGCACACAATCGAGTTGGGATGGGCATCAGCCGGACCTTCCAGAACCTGGAGGTGTTCCCGTCGATGACGGTGCTGGAGCACTTGCTGGTGGGTCAGCACAGCCAGGGCTGGAGCTGGGTGCTGGAAGACGCGCTGCACCTGCCGCGCTGCCGGAGCGAGGAGCGCGCCATGCGGTCCAGGGCGGCCGGCGCGCTGGAATTGTTGGGGCTGCTCGCCCTGCGCGACCGGCGCGTGCGGGATTTGCCGTTTGGGATTCAGAAGCAGGTGGAGCTGGCCAGAGCGCTGGTGTCACAGCCACGGCTCCTCTTGCTGGACGAACCGGCAGCCGGTCTGACCACGTCGGAACGGTTGGAGCTGATCCAGCGCATCCGCACGATTCGCGACGAGCTGAAGCTGACCATCCTGCTGGTGGAGCACGACATGTCGCTGATCATGGGCCTGTGCTCGCGTATCGTGGTGCTGGATTTCGGCAAGCTGATCGCCGCGGGTGAGCCGGCCGAGATTCAGCAAAATCCGCTCGTGATCGAGGCGTACCTTGGACGGCCAGCCGCCGCTGCTTGAGCTGACGGACGTCAGCTGCGCCTATGGCGGCATCCGGGCGCTGCAAGGCGTGAGCCTGCGGGTGGTGCGCGGCCAGATCGTGGCACTGCTGGGCGCCAACGGAGCGGGCAAATCGACGACGCTGCGGGCCATTTCGGGCCTGATCGCCCCAACCGCCGGCGGCATCACGTTCGGAGGACGCGCGATTGCGGGCAAGCGAGCTGAGGACATTGTGCGCTGGGGCATCGCCCACGTGCCGGAGGGACGGCAGATCTTCCCCGGCTTGACGGTGCTGGAGAACTTGCAGATGGGCGCTTTCCAGCAGCGCAACAGCCACTTCGAGCGGGTGGACCGCGACCACGTAGCAGCCATCTTCCCACGC
>DATGVV010000741.1:0-1815 GCA_035299885.1 Chloroflexota bacterium
CTGCACCCGGTCGATCGGAATGATCTTCTCCTGCCTGCTGAACACGCCCTTCTGGATCATGATTCTCTGGTCGGTCAGCGTGTAGGTGATGGACCTCCAGCTGATCCAGACGGCGATGAGCCAGAGCAGCGCCAGCGCGACGACGCCAAGGCTCAGAAATGTCCTCAGGTGCGGAACGTAGACGCTGTTCACGTTGTTCGGGCTGAGGATGGTGAAGTCGGCGATCGCGACGGCCACGACCAGGACTGCCGGCAGGATCAAAGTGCCAACGATCGTGACCCAGTGCGGGTGGTCCTTTACGACGAGGTTCTCACCGGGAAGGAGCTTGCTCATGTCCGCCTATTCTCCATGACTCAGCCTGGCTATGGCAGTTGGAGGAGGACGAGCAGCGCGCCCAGGGCCAGGTACGGCCCGTAAGCGATCGTGCCCTTCATGGAGCGGTGCATGACGATGAACGCCAGCGCCCCGATCGCGGCGACCAAAACTCCGTAGAAAAGCGCGCTGAGCGTGTACGGCCACCCGAGCAGCAGTCCCATGAACAGGGCCAGCTTGACGTCTCCGAAACCTAGCGCTTCGGCCTTGAAGATCGCCGATCCAGCAAGGGCAAGCAACAGGAAAAGGACGCCCGCGGCGAGTCCCATCACGATGCCGACCCACCAGTCCTGGTGCCACAGGCCAAGCCCGGTTCCAAGCAGGGGGGAAAGGCTTACCAGGAGGGCAAGCGCCATGGCAGGGAACATCACGCGGTCGAGGATCAGGTGGTGCTCGAAGTCGAAAAAGATCACCTGGACGAGCACGAGCACAAAGATGCTGCGCACGACCAGCAGCACGAAGGAGCTGATCTCGAAGCCGTAGATCCCGAAAAAGACCGCGCACAACACCGGCGGGCCGTACTGCTGCCACCACTTGCCTCCGGGCTCCAGGCCCTCCAGGCGGGCGAGTCTGACCGAGCCCCAGCGCACTGCCAATCCCGCGGCCGTACCGACCACGGCCCACAAGACTGCGATCACATAAGGATTCACGGCTGGAGAGTGTGGCGCATCACGTCGATCGGCGCGGCCCGGCCTGTCCACAGCAGGAAGGATTCAGCCCCCTGCGCCAGCAGGACCTCCCACCCGTCGACCGTCGGAAGACCAAGCGAGCGCGCCTTGCGGACCAGCGGCGTCCCGCCGGTCACGTAAACCAGGTCGATCACGGCCCCTGATTTCGGCAGCGCCGCGGGGCGCAGCGGCATCTCCTCATGGCGTCCCAGCGGCGTGGCGTTGAACAGCAGGTCGGCCGCGCGAGTCAGGGCAGGGACCGAGGAATCGTTCCAGCCGACCACCTTGCCTGGCACGTCGACGTCCTTCGGATGACGAACTACAAACATGAGGTGTGATCCTTCCAGCGCGGCCGCAATCGCGCGTGCCGCTCCACCGCCGCCGAGGATCACCGCGTTGGCGCCGCCCGGCTCGACGCCCACCTGCTCCACCGCAGCGCGTATCGCCGGGATGTCGGTGTTGAAACCGCCGAGATGCCCGCCATCGTTGACGATCGTGTTCACCGCGCGAGCACGCAGTGCCTGCGGGGTGATCGCGTCCAGGTGCTCCATCACCGATTGCTTGTACGGAATGGTGACGTTGGCGCCGGCAACATCCGGTGCGCGCAAAGCCGCGGTTGCCGCACGAAGGCCCCCTGGCGCGACGTCGAGCAGTTCATAGCTCCAGTCCATATCCAGCGAGCGGAATGCCGCGTCGTGCATGGCCGGGCTGCGCGAGTACGAAATGCCGCTGCCGAGCAGATAGACCTTCAGCTTCCGCTCACGCCGTACTTCTG
>DATGVV010000742.1:0-1656 GCA_035299885.1 Chloroflexota bacterium
TCGCTTCATCGAGATCGGCCCCGGCAAGGTGCTGACGGGTATGCTGAAGCGTATCGAGCCGGCGGTGAGCGCTGAAAACGTGAGCGATCTGGAAAGCCTTCGCCGGTGCTCTCCCTAAGCGGCAAGGTCGCGCTGGTAACAGGCGCCAGCGGCGCCCTGGGATCGGCGGCGGCGCGGCAACTCGCCGAGCTGGGAGCGCAGGTGGTGTTGAATTACAACCGCACGGCTGTTGAAGGCGAGCATGTCTTTCAGGCCGACGTCAGCACTGCTCAGGGCGCGCAGGCGCTGGTCGAGTTCGCCCTCAAAGAGCTGGGCCGGCTGGACGTCCTGGTGAACAACGCCGGCATTACGCGCGACGGGCTGGCGATGCGCATGTCCGAAGAGGATTGGGATGCTGTGCTGGATACCAACCTCAAAGGCGCCTTCCTGTGCTCCAAGGCGGCCCTGCGGCCGATGCTGCGGCAGCGCTGGGGCAGGATCGTCAACGTGAGCTCCATCGCCGGCATCATGGGCAATCCCGGGCAGGCCAACTATTCGTCGGCCAAGGCAGGCCTCATCGGCCTCACGAAGTCCCTGGCGCGGGAGGTGGCCAGCCGCAACGTCACGGTCAACGCGGTGGCCCCGGGCTACATCCCGAGCGCTATCTGGGAAGGCGTCTCGGAGGAGGCGAAAAGGGCCGTCCTGCAGCAGATCCCGATGGGCCGCACTGGCACGCCCGAAGAGGTGGCGGCGGCGATCGCTTTTCTGGCCTCGGAGGAGGCCGGCTACATCACCGGCCAGGTGCTGGCGATCGATGGCGGCCTGACGTAGTGTTCAAGAAAGTCCTGGTCGCCAACCGGGGCGAGATCGCGCTGCGCATCATCCGCTCCTGCAAGGAGCTGGGCATCCGCACCGTGGCCGTGTTCTCGGAAGCGGATCGCGACAGCCGGGCCGTGCAGCTCGCCGACGAGGCAGTGTGCATCGGGCCGCCGCCCAGCAGCAAGAGCTACCTGAACATCCCCAACATCATCTCGGCAGCCCGCATTACTGGCGCCGACGCCATCCACCCCGGCTACGGCTTTCTGGCCGAGAACAGCTATCTGGCGGAGATCTGCGCCGAGGCGCACCTCACCTTCGTCGGCCCCAGCGCCGACCTGATGGAACGCCTGACCGATAAAGTGAAGGCCCGCGAGGCAATGCGCAAAGCCGGCCTGCCGGTAATTCCTGGCTCCGAGCGTGCGACGCGCGGCCTGGCGGAGGCGGAGCGGGTTGCCCGCGAGCTGGGTTACCCGGTGATGGTCAAGGCGGCGGCGGGCGGTGGAGGACGCGGGCTGCGCGTGGTGCGCAGCGCCGAGGATTTGGCGCGCGTTTATCCGACGGCCCAAGCGGAAGCCGAGAGCGCCTTCGGCAGCGGCGAGCTGTACCTCGAGCGCTATCTGGAGCAAGCGCGGCACGTGGAGATCCAGGTGCTGGTCGATCAGCACGGCAATGCCTTTCACCTGGGGGAGCGCGACTGCTCGATCCAACGCCGGCACCAGAAGCTGGTGGAGGAGTCGCCCTCGCCGGCGGTGTCAGCCGAGCTGCGCCAGAAAATGGGTACGCTGGCCGCCAAGGCCGCGGCCAAAGTGGGCTACACCAACGCCGGCACCATGGAGTTCTTGGTGGACGGCAAGGGCC
>DATGVV010000743.1:0-8124 GCA_035299885.1 Chloroflexota bacterium
GGCCTCCGCCGACATCCGCCCCGAGCACGTCGCCGAAGCCCTCCAGTACCGCCCCCGCGAGCTCCAGCTGTAACGCACGCCGGAAGGTGTCTCGTACGCGTTCCCGTCCAAGAATCTCCGCGTCGGGCGCGTTCTCGCGAACTCTTCGATTGCGCCCTTTAGGTAGGTGAGGCAAGCGCGACGTACTGACGTTGCCGTCACATCCTTTTGGTTACCCTCTCGACCTCTTTCCTCCGCTTCGCATGCCTCGCGCACCGGGATGGGATGATTCTCAGTTCAGCGTACGGGTCGCGGGAACGCAGAATGGCCAGGGGATCACCGCCAGCCGCAGGTGTAGGGCGTCGCTCGGTCCCACCAGATCACCCTACCTGATCTGAACCAACGCCCAGCTGCGCGATCGCGTCGTATTCTGGCGAAAATGGCGCTTGTTTTCGAATGGGACGAATCCAAGGCACAATCCAATGCCGCAAAGCATGGGGTCAGCTTTGATGAGGCTGCCAGCGTGTTCGGCGATCCGCTTTCGTTGAGCATCGACGATCCAGAGCATTCCCGGCCCCGCTGAGGACCGTTACGTCACCGTTGGCTTGTCGCTAGCTCGCCGGCTAATCGTCGTGGTACATTCCGACCGAAGTGACCACATTCGGATCGTCAGTGCGCGGGTTGCGACACCCCGTGAGCGCTTGACCTATGAGGAAGACGCTTAAAACCGAGCGCGACGATGCTTTACCCGAATATGACTTCCGCCACGGCGTTCGCGGGAAGTATCTGGAGCGCTACGCCGAAGGTTCGATCCTAGTGTTGCTCGACCCGGACGTGGCGAAACTGTTTCCGAACGCGGCGGCCGTCAATGCGGCGCTTCGCAAGGTAATCCAGACGGCCAGCTCCTAGTTCGCCTGCAGCCAGCAGCTAGCTCCGACACCCTCCTCCTCGTCACCTCCTCTGACGGCACCCGCCTGGCGGTCTGGCGCTCGGGCGAGGGGCCGCCGCTGGTCCTGGTTCACGGCACGACCGTGAACCACACCGACTGGGCGCCCGTCCTGCCGGCGCTGCGCCAGCGATTCACCGTGCATGCCATGGACCGCCGCGGCGCCGGCGCCAGCGGGGACTCGCCCCAGCATGCGCTCGCACGCGAGTTCGAAGACGTCGCCGCCGTGGTGGACAGCGCCGGCCAACCGGTCTTCCTGCTGGGGCACTCCTTTGGCGCCCTGTGCTCGCTCGAGGCCGCCCTGCTGACGCCCAACATTTGCAAGATGGTTCTCTACGAGCCGCCCATCCCAATCCGCGGCGGCCCTCAGTTCCATCCGCCCAACCTGCTGCGCCGGCTGAAGGCGTTCCTGTCCGCCGACCAGCCCGAGGAGGTGGTCGCCACCTTCCTGCGTGAGGTCGCCGAGCAGGACGACCGCCGCGTCATGCTCCAGCGCCGCACTGCCGGCTGGACCCACCGCGTGGCCGCGGCGCACACCGTCGTGCGCGACGTGCGCGGCTCGGAAGCCTACGAGCTGCAACCGGAGCGACTGCGCAAGATCACCACGCCCACGCTCATGCTGCTAGGCAGCGCCAGCCCACCAAAGCATGTGGTGGCGACCAACGCCGTGGCCGCCGCTCTTCCCAACGCCCGGATCGTCACGCTGCCCGGCCAGGCTCACATCGCGATGCACACCGCCACCCCACTCTTCCTCGGCGAGGTGCTGGCCTTCCTCGTTTGACGGGCGTATAAACTAGGGCAACATCAGGAGGCACGTATGACCCCCACCCACGCACTCCGTGAAGCCGAGCTCAAGGAGCGGTTTGGGCCCCCCGAGCCGCAGGTTGTCGACAAGGTTCAACCGCGGCTGACGGAATGGATGGCGGAATTCATCCGCCGCTCGCCATTCATGGTGATGGCCACCTCGACCTCGACTGGCGCGTGCGACGTATCGCCCAAAGGCGGCGGGCCGGGCTTTGTGGCCGTGCTGGATGAGCAAACGCTGCTCATCCCCGACTACCGGGGCAACAACCTCTTCTTCGGCCACAAAAATCTGATGGACAATCCCCAGCTTGGCCTCCTGTTCTTCATCCCGGGCGAAGGTTGGACGGTGCGGGTGAACGGCCGCGCGCAGATCGTGGACGATCAGCCCAGCCTGGAAGCGCTGGGCGCCGCGCCCCACGGCGAACGGCCTCGTCTGGCCATAAAGGTGTTCATCGAGGAGTGCTTCAGCCATTGCCCGAAGGCGCTGGTCCGGTCCGACATCTGGAACCCCGAGAAGCGCAGCCGCTTCCCCAAGCGGCCGGACCCGGACGGGGGCTGGCTGGCCGGGCTCAAGAGCTAGCTTCAGCCCCTACAATCCCAGCGTGCTAGGCCAGCCGGCGCTGCGCCACGCGGCAGCGCGCGTCGATGCCAGAAGTGCGGCCGAAATAGGCGCAGCCGGCCCAGGCGGGCCACGAGCTGACGCACGATGACTGCGGACATCGGGCCGCCGATGGTTTTCGGCCGCACTTCTGCCAGGCGCTGGTCGCCATCCTGGAACGGCGTCTTCCTGGCGGGTACGGCCGTCGTTACCCTGGCCTACCTCTATCTGTTGGCCACCAACACGGTCGATGCGCTGCGCGGCAATGAGCAGTGGCACATCCCGCGCGTCGCCAACCCACCCAACCAATGGTGGTGGCTGCCGGTCGTGCCCGGGCTGCTGATTGCCGCCCTGCCGCTGCTGCCATTGCCCTCCTGGGCCGCCATCGGCACGGCGCTGTGCGCAGCGGGCGCCCTGGCTTATACGCTGTTCGCGGCCCAATGGGGCGGTGGCGACAACCTCATGGCCAAGATCATCAACGAGCCCACCGGCTTCCACCGCGCCGCCGGCAGGATCACCGACGTGCACGATGTGCTCGCCAACTACACCACCTACCTCGTCCAGTTCGAGCTCGGTTCGCACGTCCGCTCGCATCCGCCCGGCAACCTGCTGCTGTTCGAGTGGCTCAATGACCTCATGGCGGCGCAGCCTGGCCTGCAAGCCGTCACGCTCGACTGGGGCAAGACGTTCGTCAGCGGCCTGCCGATGCTGTTGGGCGCCGGCAACCCCGGCTACCTGATGGCCGGCGCGGTAGCGGCTATCCCGCTGATTATCGGCCTGGGCCGCGTGGCAGCCCTGCCGGTGGCGGCCATCACGCGCACACTCGGCGAGCCCGCCCTGCCCGCCACGCTCCTGTTCCTGGTGCTGCCGACCACCCTGGTGCATATTCCCCTGCTCGACACGGTGTACCCGCTGCTCACCGCGCTGGTCGTATTGACCGGACTGGCGGCCGTCGAGCACCGCTCGTGGGCGCTCGCCGCGCTGAGCGGCGCGGCCTACGCCCTGAGCCTGGTGTTCTCAGCCTCGCTGGCCGTCATCGCGATCCCGATCGGCATCTACGCCATCTTCCGCTTGCGCTGGGCTGCGCTGCGCCCCGGCCTGCTGTTCGCCGCCGGCTGGGCAGCCGTCTGGCTCGTCCTGTGGCTCGCCGCGAGCCTGAACATGATCACGGTCATGCAGTTCATGGCCGAGCACCAGCGTGAGTTCGAGGCGCAGCGCAGCTACTGGCTGTGGTTCCGCTGGAAGTGGTACGACTTCGCGATGTTCTGCGGTATTCCGGTGGCCGCGCTGTGTCTGAAGTTTCTGATCGAGTCCGCTCAGCGCTGGCGCGCCCGGCGGCCGCTGAAGCTCGACTACTTCTTCGCCGGCTGGCTGGCGATGATGGTCGTCCTATGGATTACGCCTGCCGCGCTGGCTGAGGCGGGCCGGCTGTGGGCGCCGCTGATGTGCTTCGCCGTCCTGTTCGCTGCCGCGGCGCTGCCCCGCCTGCGCGGTGCCCTGTCGCTGGTCCTTCTCCTGGAGATCGCCCAGGTGCTGGTGATCAACCGCTACCTGGAAGTGATCAACAGCGGGTAATAATCAGGGCATGGCAAAAGCAATGTGGAATGGCGCGGTGCTGGCCGAGAGTGACCAGACCGTCGAGATCGATGGCTTCACGTACTTCCCGCCCAACACTGTCAAGCAGGAATACCTGGCCCCCAGCGAAAAGCGCACCACCTGAGGCTGGAAAGGCGAAGCCTGCTACTACACCGTGCGTGTAGATGGCCAAGAGAATCCCGATGCCGCTTGGTACTATCCGCAAACCAAGGAAGAGGCAAAGGACATCGAAGGCTACATTGCCTTCTGGAAAGACGTCGAGATCAGCAAGTAACGAGGAGTTCACGATGGCGGCGCCAGCAATCGCCCGTTTGGGGCACGTAGGCATCCACTGCAAGGACCTGCAGAAGCAGAAGGCCTTCTATCGGGACGTGCTCGGTCTGCAGGTCACCAACGAGGACGACAGAATGGGTATGGTGTTCCTCAGCGCACGTCCCAAAGAGGAGGACCACGAGCTGCTGCTGTGCGCCGGCCGTGAGGTGGAGGACGTGCTGCTGCTGCAGCAGATGTCCTGGCGCTGCGATCAACTCGAGGACGTCATCGGCTTCTACGACCGCCTCAAGAAGCACGGCGTCAGGTTCGACATGATCGTGTCACACGGCAACGCCGTCGGCATGTACTTCCGTGACCCCGAGGAAAACCGCCTCGAGATTTATTGGGCCACGGGCCTGGACGCCAAGCAGCCCTACCTGGAGAAGGTGGACCTCACCGAGTCGCCGGACGAGATCATGCGCAAGATCAAAGACTCCGTCGCCCAGCACGGGAAGACCGGCATCGTCGACGTCTCCGCCCTGGAGCAGCAAGACATCCCGGTTCGCGGTTAACTCCCTCTCCCTCTGGGAGAGGGCAGGGGAGAGGGTGACATGCCTCTCGAGCTGTACAACCTCACAGCCGAGCGCATAGCGGCGCCCGAGAGCAAAGCCGCCTGGCCGCACCGGACCCTCTCCCAGCTGCTAGCCGGCAAGCTCCAGGAAATGCCAGGCCAGGTGGCCGTCAACGATGGCCAGCACGCGGTCGCCTTCGCCGAGTTCGGCGGGCTGGTCGAACGCGTGGCGGCCGGCCTCGTCCGCCGTGGCGTGAAGTCCGGCGACGTAGTGGCCTACCAGCTGCCAACCTCGCTGGACGGCGTCATCCTACAGTACTCCATCGCACGCGCGGGCGCCGTGGCCAGCCCCATCTCGCTGCTGCACCGCGAGCACGACCTGGCCTTCATGCTGGGCCTGGTGCGTCCCAGGCTCGTGCTCTCGCGGCCGGAGTACCGCGGCCTGGCCTACGGCGACATGCTGGCCAAAGTAGCCCGCGAGGTACGGCTCGAAGGCGAGGTCCTGGCTGTTGAAGCCGGCGAGCTCGTCGAGAAGCTCGGGGGCTCCGGTGCGGCGCCGGAGATCGGAACCGATCCCAACCAGCCGCTGTACATCGTCTGGACGTCGGGCACGACAGGTGAGCCCAAGGGCGTAGTCCACACGCACAACACCGGGCTGTGCGGCCTGGGACTGAAGCTGGAGCGGCTGCAAGTTGGCGCCGGCGACGCCATGTTCATCATCACGCCTATCGCGCACCACATCGGCATCTACGCCATGAACATGCTGGCTCTCGCTGGCATCCGGCTGGTGCTCATCGAGGCCTGGCGGCCTGATCTGGCGTGCGAGCTGATCCAAGCTTGCCGGCCAACCTTTACATCGGGCCCGCCCACGTTCCTGATCGACCTGCTGCGCTGCGACGCTCTGCCCGGCCACGACCTCAGCTCCCTCACTATCTTCAGCCTCGGCGGAGCCCCTGTGCCGCCGCCGCTGATCGATATGGCCGCCCAGAAGCTGCCCGGCTGCCGCGTGCTGGCCAGCTACGGCACGTCCGAGGAGGGCTACGTCACCTCGGCCTCGCCCGACGACCCAGCCCAGCTCTCGGCCGAGTCCGATGGCCGCCCGTTGAGCCGCATGGAGGTGCGCATCCTGGGGCCCGACCAGCAACACCTAGCCCCCGGCCAGGAGGGCGACCTCGTCGTGCGCACGCCGTCCGTGTTCGCCGCCTACGCCTGCAAGGCCGAGGCCACGCGCGAGGCGTTCCTGCCCGGCGGCTGGCGTTGGACCGGCGATCGGGCCATCCTGCGCGACGACGGCGCCGTTCGCCTGACGGGCCGTTCCAAGGACATCATCATCCGCGGCGGCGTCAACATTCCCGTGGTCCAAATCGAGGGCGCCCTGCTCGAGCACCCGGCCGTCGGCAGCGTGGCGGTTGTAGCCATGCCCGACGATCGCCTGGGCGAACGCGCCTGCGCCTATGTCGTGCCGCGCGGCGAACTTACCCTGGACGAAATGTGCGAGTTCCTGCGCGATCAGCAGATCGCGCCCACCTACTGGCCCGAGCGCCTGGAGCTCATCGACGCGCTGCCCATGACCGCCAGCGGCAAGGTCCAGAAATTCCGGCTGCGAGAGATGATTGCCCAGACCGCCGCCGCCGAAAAACTGTCATCCTGAGCGCAGCGAAGGAACTTCCCGCGTTACCCGCCCAACTCTTTGCGCACCATGCGTGCGCCGTCCACCAGGGCTTTCAGCTTGGCTTTGCCGATCCAGCGCGGTGTGATCATCAGCCCGCAGTCGGGGTTGAGCCACAGCTTGTCCGGCTTGACGTGCTCCAGCGCCAGCCGCGCCCGTTCGGCCACCTCCTCCGGCGTCTCACGGTAGAACGACTTCTGATCGACCACGCCGCAGGCCAACTCCTTGTCGCCGCCGTACTCCGGCCAGAGGTCGAGCTCGGCCATCTCGCGATTGGCGAACTCGAGTACCAGCTGAGAGCATTCGGCCTCCGCGAGGAACGGCACCAGCGGCTTGTACGTGCGGCGCGTGCGCGGCCGCCCGGAGTTGTTGCCGAAGCACACGTGCAGGGCCACCTTCATGGTCAACCCCTTGACGAGGTCATTGAACAGCTTCGTGGCGCCGGGCAGATCGTGCTCGAAGGACTCGTGGAAGGCCGGCTCGTCGATCTGCACGAACTCGCAGCCGGCGGTTTGCAGCGCCTCCAGCTCCTTGCGTACGACCGCTGAGAGATCGGCGATAAGCTCGTCCTCGCCCCGATAGCCGGCGCCCAGGATCATGGCCGTGCGCAGCGTCAGCGGCCCCGGAACCGGCATTTTGATGGGCTTGTCCGTACGGCTGCGCAGGAACTTGAGCTCCTCCACCATGCCGAGGCCGTCCGGCGCGGTCACCCGGCCTGTGGTCTCGTACAGCGTCTCGCGGTCGTACAGCGGCAGGCCCAGCTTGCGGAATGCCTCCCGCGGAGCAACGCCGTCCAGCCGCTGGTAGAAGCCCATGATGAAGTTGACCCGGCGCATCTCGCCGTCAGTCAGCACGTCGATGCCGGCCCGCAGCTGGTCGTCGAGCGCCACGGTCACCGCGTCGTCGAACGCCTCGCGGATCTCCGCCCGCCCGAACTCACCGGCCTGGATGCGCTCCTGCGCCGACAGCAGCCAGCCCGGCACGCTGTACGCCCCGGTCGTGGCAGTCGGCAGCAGCGGGAGAGTGTTCACGCGCCTCATTCTATGCAGCCCCGCGTAGAATCGAGCCGTGGCTACGGTGCGAGAGGGCACGCTGCTGTGGACGCCCTCCGAGGAGTTCGTGCAGCACAGCCGCATGGCCGATTACATGCGCTGGCTGGCCGGCCACCACGGCCTCCACTTTCGGACCTACGACGAGCTGTGGCAGTGGTCCTGCTCCGAGCTAGAGCGCTTCTGGGTCACTATCTACCAGTACTTCGACATCCAGTTCCAGCAGCATTTCCGCGGCGTCCTTTCGCGGCGCAAGATGCCGGGCGCGATGTGGTTCGACGGCGCCACGCTGAACTACGCCGAGCACGCCTTCCGCAACGAGACTGCCGACCGGCCGGCGCTGATCTTCAAGTCGGAGACGGCTGGTCCCGTTGAAATCAGCTGGGTCGAGCTGCGGGCCCAGGTCACCGCCATGGTCGCCGCCATGAGAGGCTTCGGCATCAAGCCCGGCGACCGCGTCGTGGCTTATATGCCGAATATTCCGCAGACGATCGCCGCGTTCCTGGCGTCGGCCAGCCTGGGAGGAGTATTCTCCAGCTGCTCACCCGATTTCGGGCTGAACGCCGTGGTCGATCGCTTCGCCCAGATAGAGCCCCGGATCCTGTTCGCCGTCGACGGCTACACCTACGGCGGCAAAGCCTTCGACCGGCGCGACGTCCT
>DATGVV010000744.1:0-8003 GCA_035299885.1 Chloroflexota bacterium
TCTCGATCATGCAGACCATCTCCCTGGCGGACGAGCTCTCGCTCGAGCCGGCGGAGGGCCTCAGTCTGGACTGCGATCAACCGGAGCTAGGTGGTGGCGATAACCTGGTGCTCCAAGCGGCGCGTTTGCTTGGCCGTGGGGGGCATTTCGTGCTGCGCAAGCGCATCCCAACGGCGGGTGGTCTCGGCGGTGGCAGCAGCGACGCGGCCCACCACCTGCACCTGGCCCCCGAGCAGATGCTGGACGCCGCCGCCAAACTGGGATCGGACGTGCCGTTCTTCATGTACGGCGGCACGGCGCTGGTGGGCGGCCGCGGCGAGCGCGTGATGCCGCTGCCCGATCTTCCGCCGCGCTGGGTAGTACTGCTCAACCCGGACGTGCCGCTCTCGACGGCGGCGGTCTTCGGCGAGCTGCGTCCAGACGAGTACGTGAACAACCCGAAGGCCAGCTACTGGACCGGCCGGGACGTCCCCCCGCTGGTGAACACGCTGGAAGGTCCAGCGGGTCGGCTCGAGCCGGCCATCGCCGGCTGTCGCGAGCGGCTGCTGGCGGCAGGCGCGAGCCAGCCGCTGCTCTCGGGCTCCGGCCCAACGCTGTTCGCCCTGGCGGCCGACGAGGCGGAGGCTGGGCGCATCGCGGCGGAGACAGGTGGGCTGGCGGCTCGGTTCGTTGGTCGATCCGAGGCGCTGGCGCTGGATGTGATGTAGCACCGGCGCAGCAGGTGCCCTTGCCTAGCCTCTCCCAGTCCTACGCGGACGGCGAATGTGGGAGAGGAACTCATGCCAGCTGGTAGTCCTTGAACCGCTCGCGCAGATCGCGCTTCTGGAATTTGCCGACGCTGGTCTTGGGGATCTCATCCACGAAGACCACGTCGTCGGGGATCCACCATTTGGCGAACTGATCGCGTAGCGGCGCAATGATCTGCTCTTTGGTGAGCGTGACGTTTGGCTTGCAGACCACGCACGCTAGTGGCCGTTCCTGCCAGCGTGGATGCGTGACGCCGATGACTGCCGCCTCGGCCACACCGTCGATGGCCATGATCGCGTTCTCCAGGTCCACCGTCGAGATCCACTCGCCGCCGGACTTGATCACGTCCTTGGCGCGATCGACGATGTTGATGTAGCCGTCCTCGTCCCAGGTGACGATGTCGCCACTGTGCAGCCAGCCGTCCTTGAAGGTCTCGGCGCTGCCCTCGTCGTGGTAATACTCGCTGGCCACCCAGGGCCCGCGCATCAGCAGCTGGCCAAAGGTCTTACCGTCGCGCGGCACGTCACGGCCCTCGTCATCCACCACACGCAATTCCACGCCCGGTGAGGGCCGGCCCTGCTTCGTTCGGGTGGCGAACTTGCGCTCCTCCGGCCAGTCCTCCATCCAGCTCGACAGCCGCGATACCGACGCCAGCGGACTCGTTTCGGTCATACCGTAGGCGTGCAGGAACGGCAGACCCAGCTGGTCATATTTCTTCATGAGCGCCGGCGGAATGGCCGATCCGCCGCAGACGATGGCGCGCATGCTGTCAAGCTTGTACTGGCCGGTCTCCAGGAGGGGCAGGGCAGCGATCCAGATCGTCGGCACGCCGGCCGCCACGGTAACTCGCTCGGACTGCATCAGGTCCAGCACGGCCTTGGCGTCTGGCCGCTGGCCAGGGAACACGATCTTGCTGCCGAACCAAAAGCCAGCGTAGGGCAGGCCCCAGGCGTTGACGTGGAACATCGGGACGAACGGCAGAATCACGTCGCGCTCACTAAGAGCCAGGACGTCCGCCAAGCCGGCGGCCATGGCGTGCAGGTAGGTCGATCGATGGGTGTAGACCACGCCTTTGGGATTGCCGGTGGTAGCCGACGTGTAGCAGGTGGCGGCAGGCAGGTTCTCGTTCAGTTCCGGCCAGGAGAACTCCGGCTTCGCGTCCGCGAGAAGCTGCTCGTAGGCCAGCAGGTTAGGGAGCCTGCTCTCGGGTACCTGGTGTGAGAGGACCACGAAGTGCTTGACACTCGTCAGCCTGGAAGCGACCGCCTCGATCAGCGGCAGTAGGTCGGCGTCAATCAGCAGGACGCGGTCTTCAGCGTGGTTGATGATGTAAGCCAACTGGTCTGGGAAGAGTCTGATGTTGACGGTGTGGATGACCGCGCCCATGTTGGGCACGGCAAAGTAGGCCTCCAGGTGGCGGTGGTGATTCCACGCGAAGGTGGCGACCCGATCGCCCTGGCGGACGCCGAGCTTGCGGAGGGCGCTGGCTAGGCGATGGATCCGCTCGCCGGCCTGCCCGAAGCTGTGCCGGATGACGTCGCCCGTGGGCGTGCGGGAAACGATCTCCTTCTTGCCGAACAGGTCCAGCCCGTGCTGGAACATGCTCTGCGTGGTGAGTGGCACGTCCATCATGGCGGAGCTCCTAGGAATGAGTAGACAGTAGTCTACTCATTCGCGGGCTACTGGTTGCTGACGACTACCGGTACCTGGACCTGCTCAATATGCAGCAGAGGCAGCGGCTCCACGGCTGAGGGCAGCTTCTGGGTGACCTTGTACTCGAGGTAACGGCCGAGCAGCAGGCGGGTGTGGGCCACCAGGCCCGGCAGCGCAGACAGGGCGATGCCCACCGCCGGCATCAAGCACCACTCCAGCAGGTGCAGAACTTTGGCCAGCGGCTGATTTTCGGGAGCAGCCGGCTTGAGACGGTGATCGATGATGACCATGACTCCCATGGACGCCAGGCTGGCGGTGAGGACATAGCTGCTGAGGTCTGTCAGAACGTGGCCCATCACGCTGTTGGCGAACTCGTGGTTCAAATGGCTTGGCGCCGACGTGCCAAACGTGATCAGGAATGGTGCCACGGGCCAGCTGAGGTGCTCCTCGATGTAGCGCAGCGCCCGATAAAAGCGGCGGAAGCCGAGCGCCTTGGAGGTGCGCCACAGTCCCAATATGACGTAGGGGATATCAGCCACGCCCCAGGCCCAGCGCTTCTCCTGCTCGAACTGGCTGCGCAGCGTGCCGACGTAGCCTGGCCGCTCGGCCGCGTCCGACACGACAGGCAGGTAGATCGGCTCGACGCGCACTTCATCGCCAAAATGGAACAGCAACTTGAAGAACATGTGGCTGTCCTCGGGAATGATGTCCACGTCCCAGTAGCCGGCCTCCACGCAGGCGGCGAATGACAGCGAATACGTGGACTGGGTGACCATCTTGTCGCGGCGCGTGAGCTTGGCCAGCTGCCACAGGGAATGCACCGAGTTGAGCACCCGGCTGGGCGCCGGAATCCGCCAGATGTTGGAATAGAACAGGATCACGGGCTGGAACATGCGCAGCCGCGGCTTGGTCAGAAACTCGTAGGTCAGCGCGCTGAAGTACTTGGGTGGGAAGCGGCTGTCGGCGTCGCACGTGGTGACAGTGGTGAACGCCAGCTCGACGCCGGCCTCGTCGATGAGCCGCTCCTTGGCCCAGCGAGCGGCCCAAGCCTCATTTGACGACTTGCCGGCTACCTCGCCCTGTAGCTGAGGATGGAAGGTGGCCCACAAGTAGCCGAACTGCCCGTCGAACTCCTCCAAAAGCGCGCGAGCATGGTGCGCCGCCTGCGGGTCGCGAGTCTCGAACGCCAGGACCACGGCGAGCCGATCGCGCGGGAAGTCCTGCTCGGTGATACGGCGCAGAGTCGCCCGCAGGATGTCCGGCGACTCACCGTACGTGGGAATGATCAGCAGATGGTGGACGCGCCCGAAATCGGGCAGACATCGGGCCGCGCCGAGCCAGTCGAACGCCTCGGAGCGTCGCATCCGCCGGTAGGCGACCACCACCCGGATACCGAGTGAGGTGGAGCGATACAGCCAATACGAGTCGTAGAGGACAGCCACCATGGCCAGCGCCATGGGAAACAGCAGGCTGGCCCATAACAATGAGCTCAGCAGGAGCCAGGTGCAGATGCCTGGCAGGAACTCCAGCAGACGGTGTGACTTCGTGTGCTGGCGCACGGGTGTAGCCGCTAGTGCCAAAATGGTCGGTCGCTCCTCAAGGCCGTGCTGGGGCTGCACTGAGATCCGCTCCGTCCCCGCAGCGAATCAGCGGTTGTTTGTTCAGTCTAGCACTTGTCGCCGCTCGCCAGCTTCGGGCACCGGGGGCTGATCCGCAAGACCCAGGCCCGGCTGATTGCTTGCCCCAAGGCCGCGGCGATGGAGTTAGTTCTGGAGGGTGAGGCTCCAGAAATTGGGGTCTTCCTGACCCAACCGCCACCCAGCCCAACCGGCCAGGCCATGCTGGTTCACCAGGTTCACTTTGGTTCGTAAGCTTGAGCTGTTTTCGAACCACACGATACGGCCGGCGTAAATGAAGAAGGGCGACTGGGAGGATGGATCCATCTGAATCTGCGTCCCAGTCGCAAAAACGGTTGCCACGATGTCGTTGTAGGCCATGGAGCGGGCGCCGTTGCGGCCGATAGCCCAGTTGTAGCCATAGAACGGCAGCCCCAGCAGGATCTTGCTCGGCGGGATCGAGCTCTTGGCGTAGCTGATGACGTCGTTCACCCAGGCCACGTCAGCAATCGGGCCGGCCGGTCCGCCAGAGTAGTGCTGGTCATACGCCATGATGACGGCCAAGTCCACATTGGGAGCGATGGCGGCATAGTCGAAGCCGCCGGAGAAGCCGCCGAAGGTCTCCGACGTTTTAGACGGGATGGCGATGGTCACCAGCTTGCCCAACGGATGCAGCCGGGCATAGACGTTGCTCATCAGCGCGCTGAATAGCGCGCGATCGGGTGGCGCCAGGTTCTCGAAGTCGATGTTGACGCCGTCGTACCCGAAGTTGTTGACGAGCCGTTGCAGGCCATCGAGCAGCTGTGTCTGGCGGTTGCCGTCCGTCACCAAGGTGTGGGACACGCCCTGCTGGAACTCGCCGTTGGCCACGATGGGCACCACTTTGATGCCGTGCGCCCGTGCGAACTGGGTCACCGCGGGCGAATCGTTGCCGTAAATCATGCCGTTGGCGTTGGCGTGAAACCAGGCCGGCGCAATCACGTCGATCTGATCGGCGTGGTCGCGTAGGCTCTGCGGGATGCTGGAGCCCACCACGTAGACCCAGCGCAGCGGCTTGGTGGCGGCTTGCCCTGCTGCAGGGTCGCCCCGCGGCGCCAGCAGCGCGTGGTAGCTCTGAGGCGGTGCCGGAGCGCGGCTCTCACGCGCCGACACGGGCGCGGCCGCGGCCATCGCCAATGCGCCGGCCACGAACAGGCCGGCAAAGCCCCAGCGGCCCAGCTGCGCGCGAAAACTTCCCAGCATTGTCACGGTGTGTACCAGATAACGAGGGACGAGCGGGCTGTGTTAGGCCGTATTGGCTAGGTTGGACGGTATGATCGCGGCGCCATGGCCCACATGCATGATTTCGAGGCCCACGTGCGGGCAGTGGAAGAAGACCTGGAGTACTACCGCACCAAGCGCTTCGAGCCGCGCATCTTCTTCCTTATCCGGCGCGGCGTGATCAGCTTTCACGACCTCCTCGGCGCCTTCCATCCCTCTCCAGAACGCCTGCCAGCTGAGGGAGACTTCGAGCCGCGCATTCGCAGCCTCGAAGACCAGCTGGACGAGTACGTAAGGGGCATCGGCCTGGCCTCCAGCGGCGAGCAAGTGATCGAGGACATGCGCAAGGAGCGCGGCGACTACGACTCATGGTTCCGGATGGCCAAGCGCCATCACGATGGATCACTGGAAGAGCGCGTCGCCGCGTTAGAGGCGGAGCTGCAGGAGCAGATGGCCGTGCTGCGGGCCTTCACAACAGCCCTCATCCAGACGGGCCACCTGACAGAGACCGAGCTAGAGTACCGCCGCGAGCGCTCCAAAGCCGGCCCCTGGAATGGCGCGAAGATCGTGGCTCGCGCCTGGGTCGATCCCGAGTTCAAGCGTCGCCTGCTGGAGCTTGGCCGGGAGGCTGTTCGCGAGCTGGACATCCCACCCGGCCGGCTGGGCAAGCTGGGCGTGGCCCCGGATACCGACGGCGTCCACAACGTCGTGGTTTGCACCCTGTGCTCGTGCTATCCGCACGATCTGCTGGGCGATACTCCTTGGTGGTACAAGCACGACAGCTACAAGCAGCGGGTCGTGCGCGATCCGCGAGGCACACTGCGGGAGATGTTCGGCTTAGAGTTGCCCAACGAGGTGGAAATCCACGTCCACGACAGCACATCGGACATCCGCTGGATGGTGCTGCCCCAGCGCCCGCCTGGGACCGAAGGCCTGACCGAGGATCGGCTGGCTCAGCTGATCACCCAGGAGTGCCTCATAGGGACGGCGCTGCCGGGCGTGCCTGCGACTGTGCATGCCTGAGCATCGCTTCAAGATAGGCGACCACGTGCGGGTGCTGGAGTCGAATCCGGAAGGCAACCCGCGCACGCCGTTGCACATCCGCGGCAAGAGCGGCACCGTGGCCGCTCTGCGGGGGACCATGGAGAACCCGCTGGATCATCGCGGCGTTTACCCGCCGCTGTGCACGGTGGAATTCCGGGTAGGCGAAGTGTTCGGTGGCGAAAGCACGGACAAAGTGCTCCTCGATTTGCACGAGGACTGGCTGGAACCGGCGTAAGGAACTGTCATCCTGAGCGAAGCGAAGGATCTTCGTCGACCGCTGCAGCGAAAGATCCTTCGGCCTGCCGCCTCAGGATGACATTCATGCCTCTCCGATCAGCTCCAGAAACTGCTGCTCGTTCAACACGCGGGTGCCGAGCTTCTCGGCTTTGGCCAGCTTGCTGCCGGGATCGGCGCCAGCGATGAGATCCGTCGTGCGCTTGGTGACGGCCGAGCCGATATCGGCGCCGAGCGCTTTGAGCTTGGCCTCGGCCTCGCCGCGGCGGTAGCGCTCCAGCGTCCCGGTCAGCACGAACTCACGGCCTGACAGGGGCCCCTCCACCTTGGGCGCCGCGGACTCGCCCATCTTGACGCCCGCGGCCTCCAATTTGGCGACCAGCGCGCGGTTTTCCGGGCGCTGGAAATAGGCATGGATGCTGTCGGCGATGACCTTCCCTAGGCCGGGAACGGCCTGCAGATCCTCCGGGCTGGCATCCATGAGCGCGTGCATATCGCCGAAGTGATTCGCCAACAGGCGGGCCACAGTTTCGCCGACGTGGCGAATGCCCAGGGCGAAAATCAGCTGCGGCAGCGGGCGCGACTTGCTGGCCTCGATGTTCGTCAGCAGCATGTCGGCCATCTTGGAACCGACACCTTCCAGGTCCACGAGCTGGTCCTTGGCCAGCGAGTAGACGTCCGCCAGGTCCTTGACGTAGCCGGCCTGGATAACCCGGCCGACCATGGCCTCGCCGAAGCCGTCGATGTCCATCATTCCGACGAAGTGGCCCAGCAGACGGAAGAACTGCGCGGGGCAGGCCAGGTTGGGGCAGTAGGTCATGGCCACGCCCGGCTCGCGTACCGAGGGCGTCCCGCAGGCGGGGCACCTGTCGGGCATCTTCCACGGCTGCTCGCGCCCGGTGCGGCGGCTGACGATCGGCGCCACCACCTGTGGGATCACCTCGCCGGCGCGATGGACGACCACCCAATCGCCTTCGCGGATGTCCTTGCGGTGGATGTCGTCCTCGTTGTGCAGCGTTGCCTGACTGATAGTCACGCCGCCCACACGAACGGGCTCCAGAATGGCGAACGGGTTCAACGCGCCGGTGCGGCCGACGTTGACGGCAATCTTCTTGAGCTGGGTAATCCCCTGGACGGGCGCGAACTTGAAAGCGGTGGCCCAGCGGGGCGCGTTGCCCACGTTGCCCAGCTCGTCCTGATGGTGGAGCGAGTCAATTTTGATGACAACGCCATCGATCTCGTAGTCCAGGTCCTCCCGACGCTGCTCCACGCGGCGAACGTAGTCGAGGATCTCGTCCAGGTCTTTGCAGCGCCGGTTCTCGGGGTTGATGCGCAGGCCCAGCTCAGCCAGCATCTGCAGGGTCTCCCAATGGCTATCCGGGAAACGCTCGCGCTGCTCTTCGGCGTAGCCCAGGGAGTAGATGAACATGTCCAGCGGCCGCCGGGCGG
>DATGVV010000745.1:0-1822 GCA_035299885.1 Chloroflexota bacterium
GTCTTAACCATATTGTGAGCAGTATGGCATATTCACATATGCTTGGCCAGACCTTGCCGCGCTCCCTAATCCGTGGATTGGTGGTGGGGGCAGCGGCTGGTCGTGGGAAACATGGTCTCCGAGCCGTCTGGGCGGTGATGGTAACGGCAAGGGACGGCGGCAAACGAGCCACACGCGGGGCGGTTTGCCGGTAAAGAGCCGGTTCGGGCAAGCGTCGCCCAGGTCAGGGTGAACGGCAGCGATGGCGCGGGCCGCTCATGGTCCGGGCCACCCAGCGGTCTGGAGCCGTCGCAACCCCGGCCGGACCAGCGTCGCCAGCGCCTGCGTGGTCAGCCGGACGAATTGGTGGCGGGCATGCTGGACCACGCGGCCGAACTGGGTGAAGATGGCAAAACGCAGCCGCTTGGGACGCGCCTGCCGGTAGACGGCGTCCAGCGCTGCCGCCTTCAGCAGTTCCAGCAAATTGTGGGTCAGCACCTGCAGACGCAGCCAGGCGGCGTTGGCCCCGAACTTGTCGCTGGGGTAGACCCCAGCCGCCAAGTCATTCTTTAGGACGTCGTTGACCAACTCGATGGTGCCCGCCCGGCCGCGCGCCCAGGTCACCAGCGCCTGTCCCTCCGTGTCCCAGTCGTTGCTGACGACGGCGAAATGCTTGACCGTCGTCCCATCGCCGAACAGGAGCCCCTGCGGCTTGCGCACCCGGATGGCCAGATAGCGATACGGCTGGGTGTCTCGTTTCTCGGCGGCCCGACTGGGCACGTAGGGGACCTCGGCCCACTCGCGCACCACCCCGCTGGCTTCCGTGGTCCAGAACTGCCAGGCATCCGGCGGCAGCGCCACGATCGCCTGTCGCAACTGCGGGCTCATGTCGGCACTGACGGCAAAGGTCCAGCCCCGCCCATGCCAATGGTCCAACACCGCCTGCTCATAGGCGGCGCTGTCCGAGCGCACGCGGACCTGCCAATCCCCGGCTGGCAAACTCGCATAGGCTTCGTCCACCAGTCCCTGGATGTTGCGCGAGGCGGGCACGTTGCCGTCGCGGAACTCGTCGGCCAGCACCAGCCCCGTCTCCGCCCATTGCACCAGCAGCGGTTGGTAGCCGCGATAGCCTTCGTAGGTTGGTAAGGCACTGCGCTTGGACGACGCCACCAGGTGGGCGTCCACGTCCAGCGTCACGTCGGGGCCCGGCGGCACGGCGCTCACGTAGGCCCGCACGGTCCGCTGCACTACCGCCCGCAGCCCCACCAGGCCCGCCGACTCCTCGGGAATGAAGCTGCCTTGCTGCGGCCGTCCGGCCACCGTCTCGGGGTCGTGGAAGCGGTCCAGCCATTGCCGCGCCGTCGAGGCCGCCGGCAGGTCGTAGCCCACCAGTGCCGCTAGCCCGCGGTCCCGCCTGAGCCCATCGAAATCGTCCAGGCAGTCGCCACCCAGGGCGCTGAGCAGCACCACCGCTTCCACGAACTGACCTTGCCCCAGTCCCTTGCTCGACTGCTTGGCCGGCAGATGGCGCTCCGCCGCCGCCATCACGCCACTGCGCCGGCCCACCTCGATGAGCAGCGCCACACCCGCGTGCGGGGTTACCTGGTCCGTCAGTCCGCCGCGAAAATCGATGTCCAGGGCATTCGGCAACGGCTTCCGCATGCACCACCTCCCGGCTGTAGCATACTCGGCTGTGCCGCCGATGCCGTCCGCCTCCTCACCCGGTGGGTGAAGCTCTGGAATCTCTATTCACGGATCAGGGGCCGTCCGGCGATAACCTCGCGTGTCGTGTGCCGTTGTTCTGAGGGCCGCCGGCGTGGAGCGGGTCTTTGAGTCATTCATG
>DATGVV010000746.1:0-1970 GCA_035299885.1 Chloroflexota bacterium
CAGCTCCAGCTTGCGCCGCTGCTCGTCGGGCGTAAGCGGGTTGCCGGGAATGCTCGAGGCGAAGCCGCACTGCGGGCTCAGCGCCAGGTTGTCCAGAGGGACGTACTCGGCGGCCTCGTCGATGCGCCGCAGGAGCTGGTCCTGCGCTTCCAGAGCGCCGCTCTTGGTCGTGATCAGGCCCAGCACGACCGTCTTGTCGCGAGGCATGAAGCGCAGCGGCTCAAAGCCGCCCGCGCGCTCGGTGTCGTACTCCAGCAGGAACGTGTCGTGCTGCAGCGCGCCGAACAGCTTCTCGGCGATGGGCTCGTAGCCGCCTTCGGCCAGCCATTGCCCGCCGGAGTTGCCGCGACAGAGGTGGATGGCCAGCGTCACGCCTTCGCGGGCCAGCCCCTGGACGGCCTTGTTGTCGGCGGCGATGGCCTCCTCCAGCGCACGCTCAACGTCCACGCCTGAGCCGCGCAGCCAGCTGCGCGAGGCATCGTCCACGAACTGGGCGTAGCCTGGCGCATCGATCTGGATGTAGGGCACGCCGTCGCCGATCAGCGCCTCGACCTCGTGGTGGAGGATGCCGGCCAGCTCCAGCATCAGCTCCTGCCGGTTGGCGTAGTAGGGCTCGGTCACGCCCTCTCGAAAGGCGAAGGCGCCGATCATATGCGCGCCGGGCAGGGTGATCTTGAACTGTCCGGGTGCGTGCTGCTTGAGGAAGGTGGCTTCGTGCCCGGCCAGGCGGCGCTTGGGGCGCAGCTTGCCGCCAACGATGGGGTTGAGCGTCCGCGGGTAGTTCTCGATGGCCTTGCCGCGCCACTGCAGCCGGTAGTCGTTTGTCGGCACGAACCCTTCGAAGGCGTCCCAGAAGCCAGCCATGTAGCTGCGGCGGCGGAACTCGCCGTCGGTGAACACGTCGATTCCGGTCTGGCGCTGCATCTCGAGGATGTCCAGGATGGCCTGGTCCTCCAGCCGGCGCAGCTCGCCCTCGCTCAGCTGCCGCTCGCCGAGTTTGGCCTCTACCAGCTCAGGTGGCCGTTTGAGGCTGCCGACCTGGTCGGCCCGGTAACGGGCGCTCACGCGGGAGTTGGCGCCGCGGCCCGATCCCCGATGTGCAGCGTCAGGTGCGGGAAGCGCTCGCGCCAGTGCATGCCGGCCGGGACCAGCTCGGCCAGCGTGTCGACGTGGGTGAGCACCGTCTCATCATCGGCCGCCGGCATGGGCGGCTCCTCGCCCCGCTGGAACGCTTGAGCGGCGTCGATCAGCCGTCGCCGCACGGTAATCACCGCCTTGTCGCTGGCGGCCAGGTGCTCGCGCGATCGGTCGTACCGCGGGCCCATAGTCTCGGTGACGCACGAGTCGTGGTTGAGGAAGTTCTCGATGCCGGTGAAGGTCACCTTGCGCTGCACCGCGCGATCCTGCAGGTAGTGGTTGGCCTGCGTGCGCATGCGGCGGTAATCGGGCCCGATCTCCGGTTTGCGAATCACGTCTTCGGGCGTGGCCGGCCGATCCTTGAACCAGCCGAAGTCGTAGCGCCAGGAGTGGGTATCGTCGGCCGGGATGTAGATGTGGTACTCCTGGTTGTGCGCCGGGATAAAGCAGCCGCTGGGCAGCACGAAGCTGGATACGCGGACGTAGCTGCTGCTCTCGGGTCCCTTGCGCGTGGCGATCATCCGTAGGCCGAAGTCCGTCTCCTCGATCTCATACGCGGGCGCGCTGTTGCCGGCGTACAGCGCCTGATCGCCCGCCAGGCTGAACTCGCGGTGCAGGAACGACAGATGAGACGAGTCGCACTCGCCCTCCAGGCCCTGCAGGTAGTTGCATTCCTGGTAGCACTTGGTCACATAGGTGTGGCTCACCGGCAGATCCATCCAGTAGAAGTGCGGGAAGGCCGGCTTCCTTTCCGGCGGGCCCATGTAGGTCCAGATCATGCCGCCCGCTTCCTGGCAGGGATAGGCCACGTGGTGCAGCTTGCTCTTGAAATT
>DATGVV010000747.1:0-3803 GCA_035299885.1 Chloroflexota bacterium
TCGACCAGTACAAGCACAGCTTCCGCGGGCCAGGCAAGTTCGATGGCTCGCTGGCGAACTGGGTGAATGGTCCGCTGCTCAAGCACGTAGCCGGCCGCCACGGCTTCAATGTGGAGTTCACCCCCTTCGAGTACAGAAAAGGCTCGCAGACGGTCATACTCACGACGAGCATGAAGGAATGAACAGGTTAGTTCCTCTCCCACCAATTCGCCGTCCGCGTAGGACTGGGAGAGGCTAGGTGAGGGCTCTTGACCTCCCTTCACCGCAAGCTGCTGCCTACAACCGTCGTCGGCTCCTACTCCATCCCTGAGTGGCTGGAGCGGGCCAAGACCGACTACTTCCAGCGGCGCATTTCCAGCGAATATCTGAACCAGATCCACGACGTGGTCATCAAGTCGGCCATCAAGGACCAGGAGCTGGCCGGCATCGACATCGTGTCCGACGGCGAGCTGCGGCGCGACAACATGATCGATCACTTCACCTCGCGCATGCCCGGCGTGGAGATCGATCAGCGGGCGAAGCCCTACTTCTACGACTACTACGAGAGCGTGGTCCGGCACAAGCTGCCCATGGGCCCGCTGCACTTGGTGGACGAGTTCAAGTTCGTGCGCGAGAACACCACCCGGCCCATCAAGTTCTCCGTGACCGGCCCGTTCTCGCTCATGCGGCGCATCAAGAACGAGTTCTACGGCACCGAGCGCGAGCTGGCCATTGACATTGCTCGCGTGATGAACGCCGAGCTCAAGGCCCTGGTGACGGCCGGCGCCGACTACATCCAGGCCGACGAGCCGTACTTCTCAGGTTTTCCGGAGGACCTCGGTTGGGGCGTGGAGGTCATCAACGTGCTGTTCGAGGGCGTGGACGCTCGCAAGGGACTCCACATCTGCTATGGCAACCGCTATGGCAAGCCCAACTTCGAGGGCAACTACCGCTACCTCTTCCCGGCTGTGCTCGACGCCCAGATCGACCAGCTCACGCTGGAGTTCGCCCGCAAAGGCTTCGACGACCTGGACTTCCTGACCAAGCACCAGTTCCCCTTCGAGCTGGGCGTGGGCGTGATCGACGTCAAGAGCGCCGAGGTCGAATCGCCCGAGCTGGTGGCCTCACGCGTGCAGGAGGTGCTGAAGCACCTGCCGCCGGAGCGTGTCTTCGTGAACCCCGATTGTGGGCTGCGCCACGTCCCGCAGGAGGCCGCCTTCCGGAAGCTCGAAGCCATGGTCCAGGGCGTGGAGCTGGTCCGCGCGCAGCAGCACGCCGGCAGCTAAGCCCATCGACAAATCCCCTATGGGGGCATACGATGGGTAGGTGGCGACATATCGAGCCGACCAGGTAGGCAGCTTGCTGCGGCCGGCTGAGCTTCTGAAGGCCCGAGCCGACGTCGCCGAGGGCAAGGTCGATCGGGATTACCTGCGCTACGAGGAGGACCGCGCCATCCTGGAGGCGATCTCCCTGCAGCGCCAGATCGGCATTGACGTCATCACTGATGGGGAGTATCGGCGCGGCGCCTGGATGACAGATCTGGCCGACTCGGTTGACGGCTTTGTCAAGCAGAGCGCGATCATGCACTGGAAGGGCCCTGGTGGGGGCGACGAGCCAAGCGCCTCGCACGTCGTTGGCGCCAAGCTGAGCCGCCGCAAGAGCCTAACCGGCGACCAGGCCGCTTTCGTGAAGCAGCACGCCGGCGTACACCCGTTCAAGATCACCATCCCCAGTCCGTCCGGCTTCATGATCTCCAGCTACCGCCCGGCAGTCAGCGGCGCGGCCTACGCCGGGCCGGCCGACATGGCTCACGATCTGGCCGCCATCGTCCGCGACGAGATCGCGGCGCTCATCGCCGAGGGTGTGCCCTACATCCAACTCGACACCCCCCAGTACAGCTATTTTGGTGACGAGCACATGCAGCAGGCCATCCGTGAAGCAGGCCTCGAGCCCCGGCAGGCGCTGGACGACTGCATCGCGGTTGACAACGCCTGCCTGGCCGGCGTCGAGCGTGCGGGCGTAACGGTCGGCCTGCACGTCTGCCGCGGGAACTCGCGCAGCCGCTGGGTGGCCGAGGGCAGCTACGACGCCTTCGCGGAGAAGCTGTTCACCGGCTTGGAGGTCGATCGCTTCCTGCTGGAGTACGACGATCCAGCCCGAAGCGGCGGTTTTGAGCCGCTGCGCTTCGTGCCCGAGGGAAAGATGGTCGTGCTGGGCCTGGTGACGACCAAATCACCCCAGCTCGAGCGCAAGGACGAGCTGATGCGGCGCATCGACGCAGCCGCCCAGTACATCCCACTTGAGCGGCTGGCGTTGAGCCCGCAGTGCGGCTTCGCCTCCGTCGCCACCGGCAACCTGCTGGACTGGGACGACCAGCGCCGCAAGCTGGAGCTCATCGTGGAGGTGGCTCGCGATGTGTGGCGTTAGTGCGGCACATCGTTTGCGAGCGCTCGTTCGTATCTAAAGATGAATGCAAAACGTGACGAGACTAATGGAATGGCCGCGGTGAAGGGTGCGCGCCGCTATGGAGCGCGCATCATTGAGGACATCGACTTCCGTGATTCGCGGCTGAAGCACGACATCGAGGAAATCGAGGAAGAGCCCGGGGCGGACGACGCGCTGGCGACGTATCTGCGCGAGATCCGGCCGGTGCCGCTGCTGACGGCTGCCCAGGAAGTCGAGCTGGCCAAGCGCATCGAGGATGGGGATGAGGATGCGATGCAGCATTTCATCCTGGCCAACCTGCGCCTGGTGGTGAATATCGCGAAGAAGTACCAGGGCCGCGGCTTCTCGCTGCTGGACCTCATCCAGGAAGGCAACATTGGCCTGATGCGGGCCGTCCAGAAGTTCGATTGGCGCCGCGGCTACCGCTTCTCGACATACGCCACGTGGTGGATCCGCCAGGCTATCACCCGCGCTTTGGCAGAGCGCAGCCGGACGATCCGCCTGCCCATCCTCATGGGCCAGGCCATCACCAAGGTGCGCGACGCCACCGAGAGGCTGACTCAGAAGCTGGGTCGTGATCCTACCGAGGAACAGGTGGCCGAGGAGCTGGGTGTGACCGTCACCGAGCTGGACGAGATGCTGCGCAGCTCGGCCGCGCCGGTTTCGCTGGAGACGCCTGTCGGCGAGGACGAGACGGACGTCCTGGGCGATCTGCTGCCCGACGAGAACGCCATCGCTCCTGAGGAGCGCGCCTTCGAGCGCACCCTCAAGGAGGAGGCCAACCACGCCCTGGAGGAGACGCTCAGCCATCGCGAGCGGCTCGTGCTGCAACTGCGCTTCGGCCTGGGCGACGGCCAGGTCTACCCGCTAGAGAAAATCGGCGAGCAGCTCGGCCTGACCCGCGAACGCGTCCGCCAGATCGAGAACGAAGCGCTGCGCAAGCTGCGCGCCGCCGCCGCCACGGCGCACCTGAAAGAGTTCCGCTAGTCTGCTAACAAAGGCCCCCGGCCCTGCCGGGGGCCTTTCAGGCGCTGCTCTTTATTGGACGATGACCTCGCCGGTCTGTCCGCGCGCCGCGTGCGGTAGACCGGTAGGCGGCTCGACCGGGCACCAGAACATGTACTTGCCGGGCTTATCGGGCGCCTTGAAGGTGATGTTGGCGTCGCCCCCACCGGGGATGTCCACCTTGTTGGTGATGCTCAACGAGGGGCCGACGAACTGGTGCAGGAAGGTCTGGCAGTTGGTGATGTTGAGGGTCACCATGTCGCCAGCCTTGACCACGATGGTGTTGGGCTGGAAAGGGTAACCTGAACCGACGGCCACGGATTGCATCTTGACCGCTGTGCCTGCCGTGGCGGTCACGCGGGCATTCTCGGTGT
>DATGVV010000748.1:0-8902 GCA_035299885.1 Chloroflexota bacterium
GAAGGACGTCCTGGCCGGCCTGCCCTTCTACTTAGATGGCAGCGCGCAGATCGAGGAGCGGCTGATGCTGCAGGTGACCCACAAACG
This sequence comes from Chloroflexota bacterium, assembly GCA_035299885.1. Lineage (GTDB taxonomy): Bacteria > Chloroflexota > JAJPGV01 > JAJPGV01 > JAJPGV01 > DATGVV01. The sequence continues at coordinate 88 of DATGVV010000748.1, forward strand.
AAGTGGCCGTGGGCTCAGCAGCGGCCACGCCCTCAATGACGTGGTCCTGGGTCACGCCTCGATCGCCAGCCTGGTGCGAGTGGACGCCTACATCAATGGCAATCTGCTCACCACGTTCGCCGCCGATGGCGTCATCGTGGCTACTCCGTCGGGTTCGACGGCCTACTCGTTCGCGGCCGGCGGTCCCATCCTGCATCCCGCCGATCAGCACCTGCTGCTGACGCCCATCAGCCCCCATAAGCCGCGCTTCGGCTCGTTCGTCGCCCCGCCCAACGCCGTCATTGACCTCGAGCTCGATAGTGCCGTACCGGCGGTGATGAGCATCGACGGCGGTGAAGAAGCGCCGGTTGAGAGCGGCGATGTGGTGGAGGTGTGCGAGAGCCCTTACAAGACGCGCCTGCTGCGGCGTGATTCCGAGCGCTACTTCTTCCAAGCACTGCGCTCCACGCTGAAATATGGCCTCGAACCATAAAGGAGGGTCCAGGGTCTCGGGGTTGGCGTCTGGTGAACCTAAACCCCATCCCCTAAACTCCAGACCCAGCGCAACTCTCCTAGAGCTGCGCATCAAGGACTTCGCCATCATCGACGAGCTCACGCTGAGTCTGGAGCCAGGCCTCAACGTCCTCACGGGCGAAACCGGCGCCGGCAAATCCATCTTGATCGACGCGCTGGGCGCGGTGCTGGGCGATCGCGCCGGCCCCAACCTCGTCCGCGCCGGGGCCGAGAAGGCCCAGATCGAGGCGAGCTTCAGCCGTCCGGCGGATCTGCCCCAAGAGCTCGAGCTGGACCAGGCCGACGACGTCCTCATCCTCAGCCGCGAGATCGGCGCCAACGGGCGGGGAACCGCGCGCGTTAACGGCCGCACCCTGCCCCTGTCGCTGCTGCAGGCCGCCGGGCGGGCGCTCGTCGACGTGCACGGGCAGAGCGATCACCAGTCACTGCTGCGCCCGGCCACGCACCTCCAGTTTCTCGACCGCTTCGGCGGCCTGGCCGAGCGCCGCCAGCAAATGGCGGCGTTAGTCCGGGATCTGCGCCAGGTCCGCCAGGAGCTCGCCCGGCTGCAGGGCGATGCCCGTGAGATGGCGCGCCAGCAGGACCTGCTGCGCTTCCAGGTGGAGGAGATCGAGGCCGCCGCTCCGGCAGTAGGCGAAGACGAGGAGCTGGCCTGCCGCCGCTCCGTGCTGGCCAATGCCGAGCGGCTGCGTGAGGCCGCCGCCAGCGCGCTGGCGGCACTCAACGACGAGGGCCGGGCCGTGGACAGCAGCCTGGCCGCCGCGAAGCTGCTGGCCGATGCCTCCCGCCTGGACGCCTCGCTCGTCGATCATTCGGCGCAGGTCGAGGCGGCCGCCGGCCAGCTGCAAGACGCCAGCCGCGACCTGGCACGGTATCTGGACCACATCGAGGCCGATCCCGACGAGCTGCAGCGGGTCGACGACCGGCTCGACCTCATCCGTTCGCTCAAGCGCAAATACGGCGAGAACCTCGAGGAGATCCTGGCCTTCGCCGATCGCGCTCGCTCGCAGCTCACAGACCTGATGGGCGCCGACGCCCGCGTCGAGCAGTTGCACGCGGAGGAGCGGCAGCTGCTGGATCAAGCCTGGGCCGCCGCCGAGGATCTATCAGCGGCGCGATCGGCGGCGGCCGAGACGCTGGCATCTGAGGTCGAGGCAGAGCTGAACGACCTGAATATGGCCGGTGCCCGCTTCCAGGCGCTCATCTCCCGCCGCGAAGGCGACGATGCGCTTCAGCCCACCGGCATCGACGACATGGAGTTCCTGCTGGCCGCCAACCGCGGCGAGCCGCTGCGGCCGCTGGCGCAGGTGGCCAGTGGCGGCGAGGCCTCGCGCCTCATGCTGGCCCTCAAGTCCGCGTTCTCAGCCGTGGACGAGACGCCGGTGCTGGTATTCGATGAGATCGAAGCTGGCGTCGGCGCCCGCGGCGGGCACATCATCGGCCACAAGCTGCGCGCTCTGGCGGAGCACCACCAGGTGCTGTGCATCACCCACCTGGCGCCCGTCGCCGCCCTGGCCGGCGCCCATTTCCGCGTCCGCAAGCTGGCCCACAACGACCGCACCGGCACCGCCGTTGACCGCCTCGCCGGCGATGCCCGGCTCGAAGAGCTGGCCGAAATGCTGGCGGGCCAGCCCGTCACCGACGCCGCCCGCGCCAGCGCCCGCGAGCTGCTAGCAAACGCTTAACCTCCATGTACACGCACTTGTCAGCAGCCTACCAACCTCGATTAACAGGCAGGCTGGCCGGTACTAGTGTGGCGAGCTGATGTTGCCGTTCCTGCGACTGGGCCGCATTGATCATCGCGGTAGTAGCCCTGGTGCAGCCATGGGCGCGGGCGTTGTGGCGCCTGCTGTTCCAGCGAGCACAGGTCGACATCTACGAGACCGGGAGCATTTCAGTCGGTTTCGGCCAAGCCGGCCCATTGCTCGCTCTGCAGGGGACCTTACGCGCCGTTCATCGTGATGTCTTTGTCCGAGAGGTTCATGTGCGGCTGACGAATCTTCGGGACCATTCCCAGCACCAATTTCAGTGGGCCACGTTCTGGCCTACGACGACGTTCCTCGGCGGCGCAGCCGGAACCTATATGGAAATTCCGGCTGGATTCATGCTCACGGTCGCACAGCCTCACAGGTACAACATCCAGTTCATGGACTTTCCAACCTACAGGGAGGTGGAGACAGTAACTCGCGGTGTGAATAGCGCCTGGACCGCCGCTCTTCAGGAGCCTGCTGCCATGCAGCTATTTCCGGGAAAAGGGCGATGCAGGAGTTGACGAATTTTACTTCCAGATGCTGATGGGGCACCGTTTCGATCAGTTCGCCGAACGCTTGGATCGGCTCTGTTACTGGAGCGCTGGCCCGTACGAACTGGAGATGAGTGTCAATACCACGCGCCCGACTCAGGCGTTCAGAGGGCGGTGGCGCTTCGAATTGAGCGATGAACAATGCGAATCGCTCCGAAACAACCGCTGGGCGGCGGTTCGAGCCGCATGTGGCCGCAGCGTCAATTACTACTTTGCGTATCCAGATTACATAGCGACCGCGGAAGAATAGAGGGGCGCGCCTATAGCCGTCACCAGTGAGGTGTTTCGTGGCCGCACAGTGGTGACAGTTTCAGCTCAGCTTGCGCACGGCAGCGCCGAGCTCTTGCCGGGACACTGGCCGGGCGACCTCAATGCGGTCGTTGATCTCCCTGAACACGACGCGATAGTCGCCAACCCGCAGCCGCTGCCAGGGCTTGTGGCCTTGCAGCGGACGAATATCTAAGTTCGCTCGCTCATTATTAGCAAGCGCAGCGAGGCGCAGTCCGATGTCAGCCGCCCGAGCTTTGGGCATGCCAACTCGATCGTTCAGCGCGAGTCGGCTGAAGACGATGTCGCGCAAGCCGGTGTCAGCCCTTGAGCCAGTCCTCCAAAGTCACTCCGCCGCCGGACTTGAATTCCTCCACCGCCTCGGCGAGACTCGGCCCGATCATCCGATCCAGTGCTGCGTCATAAAGCGCTTCCGGATCAGCCAGCGGCACGATGGCAGCCACCGGCCGGCCGCGCTTGGTGACGACGTAGCGGCCGCCGGACTCTACGTTCCGGACTACTTCTCCGGCCCTGGCCTTCAGCTCTTTTATTCCGATGGCTGGCATACAAAGTAACCTTTAAAGTGGTCTCTTTAATGGAGCATAGCACCTCAGGTTTCAGCGGTTGCTCGGTCTATAATCCGGCCAGATGGCAGTTGCCTCCAGCGAGGTCGTTCACCGGCCTAAGCGATGGAAGCTGGCAGAGCTGCCACCGCGGAGCCTCATCGAGGCTCTGCCTGACGTCCACCAGCTCAAGCTGCGGCTGCTGTATAACCGCGGCTTCACCGATCCCGAGCTGATCCGCCGCCACCACGAGGCCAGCTTCGAGGACCTGCACGATCCGTTTTTGATGCCAGCCATGAGCGCGGCCGTCGAGCGACTGGCGCGGGCCGCCACGCTGGGTGAGCTCGTGATCATCTACGGCGATTTCGACGCGGATGGTGTGACCGGATCGGCCATCCTGGAGCACGCCCTCAAGGCCGTTGGCGTGCGCACCCGCAGCTACATCCCCAAGCGCCTGGAGGAGGGCTACGGCCTCAACGCACCGGCCGTCGAGCGCCTGGCCGGTGAGGGCGCGCGGGTGATCGTCACGATCGACTGCGGGATCACCTCCGTCCAGGAGATTGCCCTGGCCAAAGCCATAGGCGTGGACGTGATCGTGTGCGACCACCACAAGCTGCCGGACGAGCTGCCGCCGGCGCTGGCGCTGCTGCATCCCGGCATGGGTGCCTATCCCTTCCCGCAGCTGTGCGCGGCCGGCGTGTGCTTCAAGCTGGCCCAGGCGCTGTACGTGGGAGCTGGGAGTCGGGAGTCGGAAGTCGGTGCCATGGACCCGGCCCAGCTGACGGACTACGCCGCCGTCGGCACGCTGGCCGACATGGTGCCGCTGGCCGGCGAGAACCGCGTATTGGTCAAGCACGGGCTAGAGAAACTGCGGCAGCAGCCCAGCCTAGGACTGAACGCCATGATGGAGCTGGCCGGCATCGAGCGTGCGCGGCTGACCTGCAGCGACGTGAGCTTCACACTGGCGCCGCACATCAACGCCTCCGGCCGGCTGGACGACGCCGGGTTGGCGTTCCGGCTGCTGGTCACCGATCATGAGGGCGAAGCGGCCGATCTAGCCGAACGGTTGCGGGCGCTGAACGAGGAGCGCCAGCGCCTCACCCGACAGGTGCTCCAGGCGGCGCGCGAGCAAGTCCGCGCTCAGGATCCCAGCCAGCTGGCCTACGTCGTGGGCGGCGAGGGCTGGCCGCCGGGCGTCGTTGGCCTCGTGGCCGGCAAGCTGGTCGAGGAAACAGGCAAGCCGGCATTCGTCATGGAGTTGGGCGACGAGCTGTGCCGCGGCTCGGCTCGCGGCGTCGCCGGCTTCGACCTGGTGGAAGCCATGAGCTCCTGCCGCGATCTGCTGACTCGCTTCGGCGGCCATCCGCGGGCCGCCGGTTTCACGCTCAGGCGCGAGGCCTTTGGTGACTTTGCTCACGCCATCGTCGAGCTGGCCAACGTTACACTCTCGAAACAGGACCTCGAGCCAGTCCTGGTCATCGATTCTGAGCTCAGGATGCGACATCTGAACTGGGATATCTATCGGGTGGTGCAGGAGGTGGGGCCGTTCGGGATGGGGAATCCCACGCCTACCTTTGTCATCCACGGGCTGCGGCCAATCGAAGCGCGCTGCACGCCCAAGGATCACCTGCGCATGAAATTCCGGTCGGACGACGGCGCAACCATGGATGCCTTCGGCTTTGGCCTGGGCCATTGCGCCAAATGGCTGGCCGATCAACGCAGGATCGACGTCGCGTTCGAGCTCAGCAGCTCCAGCTTCAGCGGCTTCGAGGCACTAGAGTTGCGAGTGCGTGATCTGCGTGAGGCAAACCCTCTCCCTAGCCCTCTCCCACAGGGAGAGGGAAGCTAGAACCATGGCCGTCGCCACCATTACGCCTATTCCCGAGCTGGTCGAGAAGGTTCGGCGCTACTACAAACAGGCCGACGTCGACCTGCTGGAGCGGGCCTATGCCTTCGCCCAGCGGGCCCACGGCGAGCAGAAGCGGCTCTCGGGCGAGCCCTACGTGGCGCACCCGTACGCCGCCGCCTGCATCTTGGCCGACATGCAGCTCGATCTTCCCAGCATCTGCGCGGCGCTGCTGCACGACGTGCCCGAGGACACCGACGTCACGCTCGAGGAGATCGAGCAGGAGTTCGGCTCAGAGATCGCTAGGCTCGTCGACGGCGTCACCAAGCTGAGTCGCATCAGCTGGGACACGCTGGAGGAGAAACAGGCCGAAAACCTCCGGAAGATGTTCTTGGCCATGGCCGAGGATGCCCGGGTCGTGCTCATCAAACTGGCCGACCGGCTCCACAACATGCGAACGCTTGCGCCGCTGCCCGATGGGAAGCGGCGCAAAATTTCTCAGGAGACGCTGGATATCTTCGCGCCGCTGGCGCACCGGCTGGGCATCTGGGAGTTCAAGTGGGAGCTCGAGGACCTGGCCTTTCAGTACCTCGAGCCGGAGCGCTTTCAAGAGATCACCAACCTGCTCGCCAGCCGCCGCGAGCAGCGCGAGGAGTACATCCAGGGCGCGGTCGAGGCGCTCAAGCAGGAGCTGTCGCGGCTGCACATCAAGGCCGACGTGCTGGGCCGCCCCAAGCACGTGTACAGCATTGCCAAGAAGCTCGAGCGGCAGGGCAGCGTCGACTTCAGCCGCATCTACGACCTGCAGGCCATCCGGGTGTTGGTCGACGAAGTCAAGGACTGCTACGGCACCATAGGCGTGATTCATTCGCTGTGGAAACCCGTCCCGGGGCGCTTCAAGGACTACATCGCCATGCCCAAGCCCAACGGCTATCAGAGCCTGCACACGACGGTGTTCTGCTTCGATGGCCAGCCGCTGGAGGTCCAGGTCCGGACTTACGACATGCACCGCATCGCCGAGTACGGCCTGGCCGCCCACTGGCGCTACAAGGAGGGCGGCCCCAACGACGATTTCGATGCCAAGCTGGCCAGCCTGCGCCAGATGCTCGATTGGCAGCGAGACGTCTCCGCCAGCGAGTTCGTGGAATCGGTCAAGCTCGACCTGTTCCAGAACCAGATCTTCGTGTTCACGCCGAAAGGCGAGGTCAAGACGCTGCCAGCGCAATCGACGCCGGTGGACTTCGCCTACCGCATCCACACCGACGTCGGCAATCGCTGCGTAGGCGCCAAGGTCAACAACCGCATGGTGTCGCTGGACTACCAGCTGCATAACGGCGACATCGTCGAGATCCTGACCAGCAAGGCTTCAAAAGGCCCCAGTCGGGACTGGCTGGACATCGTGCACACGCCGGGCGCACGGGAGAAGATCCGCCAATGGTTCAAGCGCCAGCAGCGGGACGAGAACATCACCCGCGGCAAGGAGCTGCTGGACAAGGAGCTGCGGCGCCTGGCCGGCCAGAGCCTGGCGGCGGTCGGCGACTGTATGGCGGCCGTGGCCGAAGCCATGCACTACAAAGTGCTGGACGAGCTGTACGCCGCCATCGGCTACGGCGCCGCCACGCCGGCCCAGGTCATCACCAAGCTGGGCTTCCGCGAGGAGCAGCAGGTGGTGGTGCCCACCGAGGAGGAGGCGCCGCCAGCCAAGGCGGCCTCCACGTCAGCCATCACCGTCAAAGGCGTGGGTGACCTGCTGACGCGCCTGGCCAACTGCTGCAAGCCCGTGCCGGGCGACAAGATTGTGGGCTTCATCACCCGCGGCCGCGGCATCACGGTCCATCGCAAAGACTGCCTCAGCGTCAAGCACGAGGACGAGCGCGAGCGGCTGGTAAATGTCGAATGGTCCGAGAGCAAGAAGAACCTGTACCCGGTGCGCATCCGCATTGAGGCCTGGGATCGTGAGGGGCTGCTGCGCGACATGGCCACGATCATTGCCGAGGAGAAGATCTCGCTCGTCGCCGCCAGCGCCACGGCTCACCCCGACCAGACCGCGACGCTGACCGCCACCATCAACATCAGCAACCTGGACCAGCTCAGCCGGCTGTTCAGCAAGCTGGAGCGGATCAAGGACGTCCTGTCCGCTCAGCGCGACAGCTCTACCGTCGCCGTCTCCTAAGCGCCTCCCAGCGCCGCTCGAGGACCTGGGCTGGTGCGCCTTCCTGGCTGGCCTGGCGCTGATCTACTTCTGGCGCTACCTGGGCTGGTTTGGCCCGCAGATGTCCTTCGGCGAGTCCGATTTCACAGCACTGTTCTGGCCATTCCACGAATTCAACGTGCGCGAGTGGCAAGCCGGTCGAGTGCCGCTCTGGAACAACAGCATCTACGGCGGCCAGCCGCATCTCGCAGGCGTCGAAGCCGCCGTCTTCTACCCGTTGTCACTGGTCGAGCTGCTGCTGGCCGGCCGCGGCGGCATCCTGACCGGCATCTTCACGCGGATGTGGCTGGACACGTCGATCGCGACTATAGGCATGTACTTCCTGGTCCGCCGGCTGACGGCGGATCGCGCCGCCGCGGCGCTGTCCGGGGTGGCCTTCGCCTTCAGCGGCTTCATGCTCGGCTACGGCGCCAACCAGGTCGACCGCCTGGAAGCGCTGGTGTTCGTGCCGTTGGGGCTGTTCTTCACGGACCGGGCGCTGTGTGCGCGCCGGCCGGCGCTGGACGTGTGGTTGGCCGGGGCGAGTTTCGGCTGCACTTTGGTGGGAGGCTACCCGCAGATGTGGCTGCTGCTCCCGCCTGCCGTGCTGGCGCTCGTGACTTGGCGCTGGCTGGGCCGAGAGGAAAAGGTGACCTGGGCCAGGGCGGTCGCGGTAATGGCCGCCGCGTGCGTGGCAGCGGTGTCACTGGCGGCTGCCCAGCTGATCCCGGCGCTCGAGTTCCTGCAGAACTCCGATCGATCGGTGGTGCTCGGCAATGGCGGCGGATACAGCCTTGGTCAGCTGCTGGGGTTCCTGCTCTCCGGCGCAGACGGCGACAAGGGGATGTACGCCGGCATCGCCCCGCTGGCGCTGGCGCTGGTCGCCGCGGTTGCCATCCGGCGAAAAGCCGTCCTGTGCTGGCTGGCGGCGGCGGCGTTCGGCCTGCTGCTGGCCATGGGCGACAACACGCCCCTGTACGACCTGGTCTTTGCGCGCGCCGGCTTCGGGCTGTTTCGAGCGCAGCACCGAGACGTCGCGCTCACGGTCCTATGCCTGGCGGTGCTTGCCGGCTTCGGTTTGGCCGCGCTGAACGTCCGGCTGCCAAAGCTGCGATGGATCGCCCCTGCCCTCG
>DATGVV010000749.1:0-2844 GCA_035299885.1 Chloroflexota bacterium
CCAGGCCGGGCGTCGCTTCTGGAACGAGATTGACGACTCCTATAAGTTCATTGACGCCTGCTTGGGCAGCAACGGCAACCTGGGCCGGAACGGCCGCGGCGCCAATGGCGGCGGCCCCATCTGGGCCATCTTCGATGCCGACGCCGTCCGCCGCGAAGAGTGGGACCCGCGCCCGCCAAACGTGGATCACGACGGCTGGTGCTTCGAGGCACGCACCATCGGCGCGCTGGCGGAGAAAATCAGCAATCCATACCAGCGCCAGCCTATGGTGGCGTCGCTACTGGAAGAGACGGTCGCCAGGTACAACGCATTCGTCGACCAGGGCTGCGACGCCGATTTCGGCAAGCCCGGCCCCAAATACAAGGTCCAGAGCCCGCCCTTTTACGCTGCGTGGTCGACGCCGATCCTGCACGACTCCATCTCGGGCCTCAAGATCGACTCCAAATGCCGCGTCATCGACATTCGTGGCGAGGTGATTCCAGGCCTGTTCTGCGCCGGTGAATCCGCCGGCGGTTTCGCCCTGCATGGCCTACCCCGGGTCATCGTATTCGGGCGCATCGCCGGCCGCCAAGCTGCCCTGTGCGAATAGGGCGGTTATTTCGCTGACGAGAAGCGGCGGGCCGCGGTGCCGGCAACCGCTGCCAGCGCGAGGAGGGGCACCAGCGGCGCCAGAACTGGCGCATGCAGCAGGACCACGGCGTCGGCGCCTGCGCCGAGCGTGAGAGCCAGCACCACGCCGGCGCGAAGCGGCCAGCCGGTGGTGGGGTGGCCAAACAGCGCCAGCTGGGTGATGACGCTGGTCAGGGTGCCGGTCACGAACGTGGTCGATACGGAAGCCACTGCCAGGCGCTGGGCGGCTGCGCTCTGGATGCCCATGGCGCCCGCGGAGAAGGCGATCAGCGCCTCCAGCCACGGCCGCTGTGGCTCGGCGCTCATCCACAGCCAGCCGACGGCGAACGCCCCCAACAAGACGGTCTCGATGCCGAGCGCGACCGTCACCCGGCGATGCCAGATCTCAGGGCTGGCCGTCCGCCCCAGGATGCGAGCGCCGATGGCTGCACCTATGGCGAAGCCTAGGAACGCCGTGCCCGAGCGAAGCACATCGAGACCCTGAATGCGGCCTGCGCCCAGCCCGAGCAGGATCATATTGCCGGTCATGTTGGCCGTGAACACGCGCCCGAGTCCGAGGTAACTGGTGGCGTCGACCGCGCCAGCCACGAACGTCAGCGCTACCAGCAGGACGTTACGGACGGAGGAGTCGCTCATGTCATGCTGAGGCAGCGAAGTACCTTCGCTCGGGCGCGGATTCTTCGCCTGTGGCTCAGAATGACATACGCGGGCGTGGCTACTGCTGAGCCGTAACCGAATCCCGCGCTTGCACCGGCTCGGGCACGCTCCCGGCCACCACTGAGATGACCTCGCGGCCAGGGCGCAGCCGGGCGGCCCGGGCCAGCACATCCATTTTCAGCCAGCGCGAGACGCCTGGCGGCAGGGTGGAGATGACGATCTTGTCGTAGCTGTCGTCGCGCCGCAGCTCGTCGCGCAGGGTGTCGATGGGATCGGCATCGCCGACGCGCGCCGCCACCAAGCGCAGCCCTTCGCGTTTCATGCGGTCCTCGGCCGCGGCGGCGCGGCGGCGGGCCGTGCGCGCCGTCTCGAGCTCGTCGCACACCCACATGTTGCAGACCGGCGTGGCGGGCACCAGCAGCACGAACTCGGCGCGCGAATCGGACGCGGCCAGGCCGCGCAGGCGCTCCAGCAGCTCCGGGCTTTCAGCGGTTTGATGTGCAATCACCAGGTAGCGCGCCATAGCCAAACCCTCCGAAACGATGCCTCGAAATACAATGTGCCCAACTGCAAGCACGTTTTGCGCCACAGGCGCTGACAGGAGGCCATTTCCCATGGCTATTGCCACCTCAGCGAGCTTTGTCCGGGAGCTGAAAGAGGAGATCGCCAGCTCCGGGCTGGTCATCAAGGAGCATCCGCTGGTCCAGGGGGTTTATCGTGGCACGCTGCCAAAGCACCAGCTTCGCGGCTGGGCCACGCAGGATTCACACTACCGCCGGGCCGTGCCGCGCCTGGCCACGCTTCGGTATCTGCGCTGCACGGATCCCGAGTTCCAGCGCAAGCTCGGCGGCGTGATGACCGAAGAAGCGGAAGGCGGCCAGTATGGCCAGGCCGGCCATTACCAGCTGTTCCTGACGTTCGCCCGTGCGCTGGGGCTGACTGAGGAAGAGGTGGAGAACAGCAGGCCGCTGGCCGGCACGGCGGCCCACATCTACTGGGCCGAGCTGATTGCCTGGACGCTGCCCTGGTTCGTGGCCATGTCCGCCCAGCTGGCGGGCGAGGGCCAGGCCCCACCGGCGGTGATGATGGTGAATGAGGGCCTGCAGAAGCATTACGGCCTGACCGCCGAAGAGGCAGCCTTCTTCCACGTCCATGGTGAGGCCGACCAAGACCACGGCACGTTAACCGAGGAGATCATCGCTCGCTACATCGTCACCCCCGAGCTGCAGGCCGAGGCGCGCGCCGTCATCCGGCGCAAGCTGGAGCTGCAGTGGGACATGTGGAGCACCTTCGAGGCCTATTGATATGCCGCTGAAGCTGAAGTTCGGCCACTCGCTCAACCCCCGCCTCCAGCCGTTGATCGACGGCGCCATCAAAGTCGAGGGTGCCGAGTTCGAATGGGAGTTCGACCATCCCGGCGCGCTGTTCCACCGGCAACTGGTGGAGAACTGCTGCGACGTGTTCGAGTTCTCGATTGCGGACTATTTCGTAGTCTCCACCCGCCCCGAGTGGGCGCACCTCGGCTGGCAGGCGCTGCCGGTGTTCATGAGCAAGCCG
>DATGVV010000750.1:0-3435 GCA_035299885.1 Chloroflexota bacterium
GCCAGCCGGATGGGGTGGTAGAAGGGCAGCTGCCACATCATGGCGCCGATGCGCAGCTTGCTGGTGGCTCGCGCGACGGCGGTGAGGAACACGCTGGGCGCAGTGATGCGCCCTACAGGCGAGTTCTGGTGCTCGATGACGAAATAGGAGTGCCAGCCCAGCGCCTCGACGCGCTCGGCCAGCCGGATGTGCTCGTCGTACACGTCGGCGACGTACTCGCCCGGCTCGGAGTAACCGCCGACGCCGTCCCACAGCGCGAACTGCAAGCTACGCATGGCCTATCATCGTCCGCAAATTCTCACATAAGAAGGCGACGATGAAGCTCTTTGCGGATTAAGCTGGGCAACATCCTGACGCCCCCGAAGGCCTAGCCGCTTCTAGGCGCTGCGCATTCCCCAGCGGTCCACGGTGCGCCATTGCAAAAGCGAGAACAGAGCCTCAATCGCCATGCCGATGATGGCGATGACCACCAGGCCGGCGAAGACATCCGGGATGCGCAGGAAGTAACGGCTGAGATTGATGAACCAGCCCAGCCCGCCGGCGCCGCCGGCAACACCAAACACCAGCTCGGCAGCGATGATCGTTCGCCAGCCAAAGGCCCAGGAGGTCTTCAGACCACTGATGATGTGCGGCAGCGCAGCCGGCAGCAGTATGTCAGTGACCATCCGAATGCCGCGCAGGCCGAGCGTGGCCGCCACCATCTTGATCGTTGGTGGGACCGTCCGAAAGCCCATGGACACGTTGATGGCCAGCGGCCACACCACCGCCTGAGCGATGACGAAGATGAGCGCCCGGTCGGTCAGGCCAAACCACAGCATCGCCAGAGGCAGGATCGCGATGGATGGCAGCGGGTTCAGCATGGAGGAGAGCGTGGCCAGCACGTCTTCCCCTATCCGATTCGACACCGCCAGCGCCGACAGGATAAGCGCTGCGCAGCTGCCGATGGCCATGCCCAGCAGCAAGAGCTTGAGCGTCTCCCCCGTGGCGGCTGCGATCTCCCCGCTGATCAGGCCCAGTACCAAGGCGTTCCAAACCGCCGATGGCGCAGTAAAGAGCAGCGGGCTCACATGCATGGTGGTGACGTACATCTGCCATAGCACGAGAATGACGGCTACCACTATCAACCTGCGGACGAACGTTGGCAGGCCGCGCCCTTGGCGCTCCGGGGTGGCGCCGGTGGGGCTCTCTTCTTGGAACTCGGCCTCGAGCGCTGGCTCAACCCTGGTCAAGACGTCAGTTGATTGCGGCAGATTGGCTGTCTCCATGCCCGGCCAGGAGCAGGTCGCGGAGTTGCGCGTACACCGCGCCGAAGCCGGGATGCTCCCTCCCGTCGATGTCCGACGTGTCCAGCGTGCCCACGATCCGGGCGGGCCGCTGTCCCAGTACCATCACCCGCTGGCCCAACACAATCGCCTCTTGGATGCTGTGGGTCACGAACAGGATGGTCACACCGGTCTTGCGCCACAGCGTCTCCAGCTCCTCTTGCATGCGTGCCCGGGTCAGCTGGTCCAGGCTGCCGAAAGGCTCGTCCATGAGCAGGATATCGGGCTCGAGTGACAGCGCCCGCGCGATGGCCGTGCGCTGCTTCATGCCGCCCGAAAGCTGGTGAGGAAAGTGGTGCGTGGCTTGCCTGAGACCGACCAGCTCAATAAAGTCTAGGGCCCGTTTCACAGCGTCCGTGCCCCGAGCCTTACCGGTGACCTGCAGCGAGTAGCTGACGTTGCCCAGCACGGTGCGCCAGGGCAGCAACTGGTCGAACTCCTGGAACACCACGGCGCGATCCGGCCCCGGCCCCTTAATGGGCTGGTCGTTCAACAGTAGTGAGCCGCGAACGGGGCGCAGAAAACCGGCGACCGTCTTCAGCAGCGTGGACTTGCCACAGCCCGATGGGCCCAGGAAGACGAACTTCTCACCGCGACGGATATCGAAGCTCACCCCATCGAGCACGAGTGGCCCGGAACGTCGGGGCGAGTAGCTCACCGCCAAGTCATGGGCGGCGAGAACGCGCCCGTTGGCCGTCATACGGCCGCTAACTGCCGTTGACCACGGCCAGGTTGGGGAACACCAGGTCCTTCCACGAGGATGGCTCCTTGGATACCAGGCCCACCTCTTTCATGAAGCTGGCGAACTTCCCGAAGCCCGTGGGCACGTTGGTGTACTTGATGCCCTGGGCCTGCATGGCCTTGACCAGCTCCTCGACTGTCTCTTTACCCTGCTCGTTCTTGGACATCAACTCGGCAGCCTGCTTGGGATCATCTTGGACGAGCTTGAGTGCGCGATCGAACGTTTGCACCAGAGTGTTGTAGGCTTCCGGGAATTTGTCGTGGAAGTCCTCGGTTACAAACACGCTATTGAAGGTTGTCTCGCCGAAGACGTCGTAGCTGTTCACGATCGTGTGCGCGCCCTTTTCGACCTCTTGCTCTTGAAAGGGGGGCGAGGTGAGATGCCCGGCGATCTGCTTGCTGAGCAGGGACTGTGCGCCTAGCGGATGAGCCATCGCCACGACGTTAGTCTGCAGCGCCTGGGCGTTGCCAAGCCGGTCCTTGGAGGCTTTCATTAGGACCACTGCCTGGATGCTGTCGGGCGCCGGCATCGCGATCTTCATCTCGGCATGGCCCTGGAAAGCCTTCAGATCTTTGATATTGGGATCGATGACGTTGAGCCACAGCGGCATGTTGTTCATCGAGCTCATCAGCCGCCATTTCACGCCCTTGTCCCAGCCCACCAGGAACGGCGCCACGCCTCCCGAGCCGATCTGGATCTGGCCGGCGATCATGCCGTCGCGGATGGCTGAGCCAGACGTTAGCTGCTTGTACTCGAACTTGGTATTGGGCATGGCTTGCTCGAGCCAGTGCTCTTCCTGCATGACGATGAGCGGTGCGTAACCGATGCCCGGCTGGGTGGCGATGACGATGCTGGGTGGGGCGGCGACGGCCTTCGCAGCAGCGCTCGCCGCGGCTGAGGCTGCCGGTTTGGAGGCGGCGACTGACGCGGCCGCCGAAGGGCTGACCGGCGCCGTGGTTCCCCCACAGCTGGCCAAGCCGAGTGCCAGTATTGTTGTGAGAACAGCGGCCCAGGACCGCATGTCAGCTGCGAGCACCCGCACCAGCGAGCTCCGGCAAAGCGCCTAAGCGCGAGCCGTAGAAGCGCAGGGCATTCTCGTGCAGCATCTTGCGCTTGATCTCGTCCGACAAGTCCTGGCGATTGCGAACGCTGGCGACAGTGTGCGGCCAGTCGCAATCCCAGTGTGGGTAGTCCGAGGCGTAGAGCAGGGTATCTTCCAAGCCCCAACGCACCCCATCCGGAATCGTCTTTTCCTCGCACTCCACGCCGAAGAAGATGCGGCCGCTCTTGATGTACTCGCTCGGTTTCTTGGTGAGCGCCGGGGCGTCCACGTCGCCTCGCTTCTCAAACTCCTCGTCCAGACGATCCATC
>DATGVV010000751.1:0-17601 GCA_035299885.1 Chloroflexota bacterium
GGCGCCATCGTGGACGTGGTGACCGCGATCGTGTTCGTGGTTGCGCTCGCGGTCCTGTACTTCAGGAAGCTGAAAGAGCCGTACGTCATCGGCCTGGCGGGTGTCGTGGGGCTCATCGCCGATGCGGCGGGCCTGATTCCAGTGCGCTGAGGAGCGCCTGGGCGGATGTCCTAGCGCTCGGCAGAACCGCCGAAGGCGCTCGGCCACTGAGCGCCGACGTGGTCAGTTGGAGCCGCCAGGGCGGTCATTTCAGTGGCGCGGCGACGCCGCTCAACGGCGAAGCGCAATAGGGCTTCCTGACCCGAAGAAGCCGCCACGACAATACCGTCTCCCACCGCCACCCAACCACCTCGAAATGTTCGTAGCTGCGGTTCCAAGCGGATCCCCCCGGCGAAATTCGTACTCATACAACGCGGAAGTAGGCGTGGAGGTGATGCCTCAAGCGCCGGGCGCCTGATGCCGTACGCTACGGGCAGCATGAGCTGGCGAATAGGACGCGGTGTTGCTGCGCCGGCGTCGTAGCCCTGCCTGGCCGGGCGTCCTGCTTGGCGTGCTGCTGGGGCTGGCGGTGGCCGCCGTGACGGGACTGTTCGTTGTCGCGCCGCTGGCGCTGGTGCACCGCGACGCCGGCGAGCTGGAGCGGTCGTACAGCAGCCTGATGGTTGGCTGGGTGGCCAGCCTGAACGCTCCCGAGCAGCTGCCGCGGCCCAGTGCACAAGGCCTCGATGCGGGCCGGCGGGCGTATGCCGAAACCTGCGCCCAATGCCACGGTGCGACCGGCGACGGCAAGGGCATGTTCGGCCAGACGAGCTTCCCGCCAGCCACTGATCTGACCGGCCGGGATGCCCGCGAGCGATCGGACGCGGAGCTGTTCTGGATCATCAAGAACGGCCTGGGCTTCACCGCCATGCCAGGTTACGAGCGCCAGTACGAGGACGCCGAGATTCCGGCGCTGGTGAGCTATCTTCGGGAGCTTCAGCGTGTGGTCCGCTAGGCTGCTGGCGGGCTTCGTCCTGGGGTTGGTGCTGGCGGCGCTGACGGCGCTGCTGCTGGTTTCCCCGGCGGCTCTGGTCCACCGCCAAACGGGAGCCATCGAGCAGCTGTACGGCAACCTGGCTGTGCACCTGGTGGCGCGGACCAATGCCGGTTCGAGCATGCCCGCTCCGGCGGCGGCGGGGCAGGACGGCGCCAGCGGCCGCGGGCAGCGATCGGCTAAGCTGCTGGCCGACGCGGGCCGTAACGCCTACCTCGGATCGTGCGCGCAGTGCCATGGCGACAAGGGCGATGGCAAGGGGGCGCTGGGCCGATCGACGGCGCCGGTCGCCACCGACCTCACCAGCCGCGATGCTCGGGACAAGACTGATGCCCAGCTGTTCTGGATTATCAAGAACGGCCTCAGCTTCACGGCCATGCCGGGCTTCGCGAGCGACTATCCCGATGAGGACGTTACCGCCCTGGTGACCTATGTGCGCGGCCTGCAGAAGGGCGAGGCGCAGCCGGTGGTGGTGCCCACGCCAACGGCCGAGCAGCTCCAAGCCACCAACCCGGCGGGCGATCCGGCGCAGCGCGGCGCGGCGGTGTACTTCGCCCAGAACTGCCAGCGCTGCCACGGGCCGGTTGGCCAGGCCCCGGAGGAGCTGGCCATCGCCGACCTGAGCGACCTCCGGGAGTCCGTTCGCCGGGGGCGGCCAGGAATGCCGACGTATGGCCCCGACCGCATCAACGACGACCAGCTGCAAGACCTGCTGGCCTACATGCGGACGTTTCCCAGCAATGAAGAGGAATAGTCCGACTGTGAAGCCTCAGGCCGCGGCTCGAGCTGCGCCAGCCGCGGATAGACCTCCTCCATCAGCAGCTTCATAGAGCGCGCCCGCTTCTCGGGCGTGCTCCAATCGCGGCCCATCGTGATCAACAGCGTGCCAAAGCCGCCGCTCTCGTCGTACAGCTGCTTGATGCCCTGGTACACGCGCTCCGGATCACCCAGGATGAACCAGCCGTCGTCCGCCAGCTGGTCGAAGGTGACATCCTCCAGCCGGCCGCTGGGCGGCATGAAATTCTTGAGGTGCCGGTCGCCGAAGAAGCGGACGTCCTCTTCGAGCTCGTAATTCGCGCCCTCGCGCAGATCGTCCTTGGCCTCCTCCGCCGAGTCTGCCACGTACACCTGCCGGCAGACGCTGATCTTGTGCCGGTCGGGCTCCAGGCCGGCTTGGCGGGCCGCCTTCAAGTACTTTTCGATCTTGGGCCGCAGTCGCGCGCCGTTCTCGTAGTGCGAACACAGCAGCGTGTAGCCCTCTCGGCCGGCGATATCGATGAACGTGTCCGACGAGGAGGCGACTGCCATCGGCGGATACGGCTTCTGGAAGGGCTTGGGCAGCACCAGGATGCGTTCGCCGCGATAGAAGCGGCCCTCATACACGAAGCGCTCTTGCGTCGTCCAGCACTTGAGGATGAGGTCCAGCGACTCCAGCATCATCTCGTGCCGAAACGTGCGCTTGAGGCCGCGCTGTTCCATGCCCGTTTCAGGACCGCCGCCGCCAAAACCGAACAGGTAACGGCCCTTCGTCAGATGGTCGCACGTAGCGGCCATGGTGGCCACGTCGATGGGGTGGTACAGCGGCAGGCAGCGCACCGCCACGCCCAAGCGGATACGGCTGGTGAGCGCCGAGGTTTTGGCGATCAGCAGCTCCGGCACCGGCAGAGTAGCCGGCCGGTTGATGCCTATGTGCTCGCTGATCCAAGCCTCGCAGCAGCCAAGCCCATCGGCCGCGACGATCTCGTCTAGGTCGTCGTCGTACCCTTCGGCCGCCATCTTGCCGTGCCGTTTGCCGTTCGAAAAGATGCCAATGCGCAGCATGTCGGGGCCTTATGATGCCACGACCATGCGGAGGTAGCGACGGACCACGTCTATAGGCACCTGGCTCAGACCTGATCGCCCAGCGCAATAAGGGCTTCCCCTCCGGCCACTAGAGCCGCAGCGTACTCCGGCCCCTTGGCGCTGGACTCGTGCATGAAGAAGCAGTAGACGTCGCGACCCTGCTCCACGAGCGCGTCCAACTTGTCCCGCCAGGCGCTGAGCTCGGCGGGGGTGTATTCGGTCTTGCGCAGGCGCACGTAGGCGAAACCGCTGGCTGGCAGCTGCGGCGCGGCTGCGTCGTCGGTCTCGGTCAAGCACAGGGCCGCGTCGTGCCCTTTGAGCAGCTCGAACGCTGGCTCGATCAACCATGACGGGTGGCGGAACTCAAAGGCCATCTGCCGCCCGTAGCGCCGGAGCAACTCCAGCAAGCCTGCCAGCTGGTCCACATTGGCCTTGGTAGCGAGCTGGACCAGGATCGGGCCGCAGCGCTCGCCCATCAGGCTGGCCAGCTCGAAGAAATGATCGAGCGGCTGCTCGGCCTGCAGCTGACGGCGGTTGGTGATCCAGCGGGGCACCTTGAGCGCGAAGCGAAAGCCCTCCGGCACCGAGTCGCGCCACTTGATCATGCTCTCCGGCGCCGGCAGGCGATATGACGAGGTGTTCAGCTCCACCGCGCCGAAATGGCGGGCATAGAAGGGCAGCATCTGATCGGACGAGATCTTGGCCGGGTAGAACTTGCCTTTCCATTCCGAGTAGCCCCAACCTGAGGTGCCGACGTACAGCAGCGCCATGGCGCTGCGAGGATAACGTGCCCATGTTTGTCGGTGAGAACCCGAATCTGGGGGCTTGACACGTGTACTGCTCATATGTACACTGCTCATAAATACAGTAGTGGAGTCCGATGTATGACGACGAACAGAAGCTGGATCATCGCCGCGGGCGTAGCGTTGTGGCTGCCGCTGATGTTTTCGTTCCTGGGCGCGCTCAGCCTGGCGCGACTGCCCGGCATGGCAGCCTCGCAGCTGGTGATGGTGGCCCTGCTCATCGCCGCCACGCTGCTGCTGGGGGTGCTCATCGGCCGCACCGCCTGCGTTACAGCGGAGTAGGTCGGCCTAGTCGTCAGGCGTCAGTCGTCAGGCGTCAGTGCAAGCTGGCGCGGCCGGCTCTCCGACTCGTCCCGGAGCGCCGGCTTCCCTGCCGAAGCACCCTCCCTGCCGCGGTACCTGACGACTGACGCCTGACGACTACGGCCTACGCTCCGTATTTCGCCTTCAGATCGAACAGCGCATTGAGTGCTTCCAGCGGCGTCATGGTCAGTGGATCGAGTTGGGCCAGCTCGTCGTGGAGGGCATCGTTGGCCGCAAACAGCGACAGCTGCTGGCCCAAGTGGCCGTTGCTGGAGGGCCGGACTGCGCGCTGACCCTCCAGCTGCTCCAGCAGCTCCTCCGCCCGCCGAATGACGCTGCGCGGCGCGCCAGCCAGCTTGGCGACGTAGATGCCATAGCTGCGGTCGGCGCCGCCGGGCACCACCTTGCGCAAGAACACGACCTTGCCGCCCTCCTCCAGCACATCCATGCGATAGTTCTTGACGCGCGGCAGCTGCTGCTCGAGGGCTGTCAGCTCGTGATAGTGCGTGGCAAACAGCGTCTTGGCGCCACAAGCTGGGTGGTTGTGGATGTACTCCACCACAGCCTGGGCGATGGCCAGACCATCATAGGTCGAGGTGCCTCGCCCCACTTCGTCCAGGATGATCAGCGAGCGCGGCGTTGAGGTCTGCAGGATCAGACTGGTCTCGACCATCTCCACCATGAACGTCGACTGGCCTGATGCGAGGTCGTCCTGCGCGCCGACGCGGGTGAAGATGCGATCGACCAAACCGATGTGCGCCGACTCAGCAGGCACGAAGCTGCCGATCTGAGCCATGAGCGCGATCAGCGCCACCTGGCGCAGGTAGGTCGACTTGCCGGCCATGTTGGGCCCCGTCAGGACCACCAGCTGGCAGTCCTCGCGATCCAAGTGGCAGTCGTTCGGCACGAACTCGCCGGCGCCGAGCTTGAGCTCGACGACCGGGTGCCGGCCAGCCACGATATCGATGCGATCGCCGCCATCCAGCGTGGGGCGGCAGTAACGCCGGGCGACTGCAATTTCAGACAGACCGCAAACGGCGTCGAGCACGCCCACCGCGCCGGCCGCCGCGGCGATCGCTGGCGCCCAGACGGCCACCTCGTCGCGCACTCTCTCGAACAGGCGGTTCTCGAGCTCGACGCGCTCTTCCTGCGCCGTCAGCACGATGGATTCGTATTCCTTGAGCTGGGGCGTGATGTAGCGCTCGCCACTCGTCAGCGTCTGCTTGCGGATGTAGTCCGCTGGCACCTGACCCGCGTTGGCGTTGCTGACTTCGATGTAGTAGCCGAAGACCTTGTTGAAGCCAACCCGCAAATTTCGAATGCCCGTCCGCTCCCGCTCCTGGCCCTCGAGGCCGGCGATGTAGGCCCGGGCGCCGCTGGCGCCCTCCAGCAGCTGATCCAACTCGTCGGAGAAGCCCGGCCGGATGCTGCCGCCGTCACTGCTGGTGGCCGGTGGCTCTTCCACGATGGCCCGGCCAATGAGGCCGGTGACTTCGGGGAAGTCGCGCAGCTCACGGGCCAGATGCCCGAAAATGTCATCCTGAGCCGCAGGCGAAGGACCTTCCCCGTCGGGCCTTGCGGGAAGGTCCTTCGTCGCCGCGCTCCTGAGGATGACACTCGTAAGCGCCGGCATTTGCTCCAGGGCCGCTTTCAAGGCCACCAGATCGCGCGGGGAGGCGATGCGCTGCACGCAGCGGTTGGCTAGGCGCTCGATGTCGGGCAAGCGGGCCAGGATGCGGGCGGCCTCCTGCGCCATAAGCGCGTCGGCGTTGACGGCGGCGATCATGTCCTGGCGGCGCTGCAGCTCGGCCACGTCGAGCAGGGGCATGGCCAGCCAGCGCCGCAGCAGGCGGCCACCCATGGGCGTCCGCGTGGCGTCCAGCACCGACAGCAGCGAGCCATCAACCTCGCCCTTGGCGGTGCGCATGACCTCCAGATTGCGCCGCGAGTACTGGTCCAGGACCATGAAGCCGTCGGCCGGGTAGGTGCGCAGCTCGCTCGTCGTCAGCCGCAGGTCCTTGCGTGTCTGGCCGAGGTAGTGGAGCAGCGCGCCGGCGGCGCAAAGGGCCAGCGGCAGGTCCTCGATGCCAAAGCCCTGAAGGGTCGCCACCTCTAGCTGGCGTTGGAGGGTCTCGCGACAGTTCTCGAGCTCGAACAGCCAGGCGTCAGCCATGCTGACGGCATGCTCGCCGAGGAGCGGCCGAAGATCGGGTTCTTGAGTCACCAGCAGCAGGCACTCGGACGGATCGATGCGGTCCACCTCGCGCTGGAGGTCGGTGGCGGAGCCGATCTGGGTCGCGGCGAACTCGCCGGTGGTGGCGTCGATGTAGGCCAATCCGTAGTGGGCGTTGGGAGTTGGGAGCTGGGAGTTGGAGGCGTAAACGGCAAGCAAGTAGTTGTTGCGCTCGCCCGGTAGCAGCGAGGCCTCCAGGACGGTGCCGGGCGTGAGCACGCGCATCACGTCGCGGTCCATCATCTTGGAGCCGGGCTCGCCCAGCTGCTCGGCCATGGCCACCTTGTGGCCACGCGCGATCAAGCGGGCGATGTAGTTGTCCACGGAGTGGTGCGGCACGCCGGCCATGGGTACCCGCTGGCCCTGGGCCATCGGCCGCGACGTCAGCGTGATCTGCAGCTCGCGCGCGACCAGCTTGGCGTCCTCGTCGAAGGTCTCGTAGAAGTCGCCCAGCCGGAAAAACAGGATGGTCTCGGGATGCTGCTTTTTGAGGGCGAGATACTGGCGGCGGAGTGGCGTCTCGTCGGCAGCCAAGGCTGGGCCGGATGGTAGCATCGTTTTCATGGCCAAGTCGCCGCCCGAGATGCAGATAGATACCGACAAGCTGTATGACGTGACCATCTCAACGGGCAAGGGTGACATCGTCATGGAGCTCGATCCGCAGCTCGCGCCGAAGACGGTCAACAACTTCGTGTCGCTGGCGCGCAGCGGCTACTACGACGGCCTGACGTTCCATCGCGTCGTGTCCGATTTCGTCGTCCAGGGCGGCGACCCGGACGGCACCGGCCGCGGCGGCCCCGGCTACCAGTTCGAGGACGAGCCAGTCAAGGGCGACTACATCGAGGGCGCGATCGCCATGGCCAACGCCGGTCCAAACACCAACGGCAGCCAGTTCTTCATCTGCACCGTTGACGACCGCTTCAAGCTGGAGAAGAAATACAACCTCTTCGGCTACGTCATGAAAGGCATGAGCGTGGCCAAAGACATCAAAGTCGGCGACAAGATGGACAAGGTCGAAGTGGTCGAAAAAGACCGCGCTTGATCGACGCGCCTGCGGGCGTCCAGCCGGGCGTCGCACGAGGCATCTTCTGTCCCTGGTTGGACTATCTGCGCGGGCCCGAGGGCGTCAATCACCTGCAGTGCCGGCTCACCACCCACATTTTTGGACCGGGCAATCGTGACGACGCCATGTGCCTGCAGTTGTGCGCCTACCCCAAGCAGCACGCCCGCGGTCGCTGCCGGCACATGGATCCCACAAGCGTCATCCTGACGGACGGGGATCCGCCGCTGCCGCGGATCGCCTGCCGCGCCCACCACAACTTCGACGCGCCAGACTTCTGCGCCCGCTGCCCGGATTACAGCCCTCCCGATGAGCACGCGCCAGGTCCTTAACCGCAACTCCTACGTCGTGGCCGCCGGGCTGGTGCTCATGGTGGCCGCCTACTTTGTGGCGCGCATCGGCGGTTGGGCCTGGCTGGCCTGGATCGTGGCCGTGGCGCTGCTGTATGCCGGCTTCTTGGCGCTGCGGCCTGGCGCCGGCAGCAAGCTGAGCGACACCGAGATCGAGCTGCTCGTCGGCAGCGGCAAGCCTGTCCTGCTGGAGCTGTTCTCGAACTACTGAATAGGCTGCATGGCCGCCAAGCCCGTGGTCAACGGGATCGACAAACAACTCGAAGGGCGGGTGCGCATCGTGCGCTTCGACGTGGCCAGCGCGAATGGCAAGAAAGTCGCCGCCAAAGTGGGCCTGGACATGGTGCCTACGTTCATTGCCTACGACTCCGAGGGGATCGAACGCTGGCGCACCCAGGGCACTCCTAACCGGGTCGAGCTGTGGCAGCGTCTGATCAAGCTCTAAGGAATTCTTCTCCCACCGCGGTAGGGGAGGCGGAGCCTGCCCTGAGCGAAGCGAATAGGTGAGGGCCCTAGGGTGTCAGAGTGATCCGCTCACGCTGGGCCGACTGATGCACCTCACGCCCGTCTCGCAGCACCCGAAACCCGCCGTCCGCGGCGTTCCAGCGCACGCTTAGCTCGCGACCGCGCACGCGCAGCCGGGTTAAGCTGAACGACGGCACGTCGAACGGCAGCGGATCAATGACCACGCTGCCATCGACCCGCGGCTGAACGCCCGCCAGGTAGCGCACCAGCAGGTCCACCACCCACGAGTGCTGGTAGTCGTCGATGCCGCGATAGCTAGAGGGCTGGCCCGTCAGCGGGTTGTAGTGCTCGAAGCAGTTCGGCCGGCTGGGGTCCCCGTCCGCGAACATCAGCTTCACGAAGCGCGTGATGAGCTCCGCCGCCACCGGCTGGAGGCTGGGGTCGAGCTGCTGGGCAGCGCGAGCCAAGGCGTCGCACACGTGGCTGTTGGTCATGGGCCAAACGCGACCATTCCAGGGGCAGCTGTGGCGCTTGCCCTTCCACTCGGCCCAGGGGCTGAAGTAGGGATCGTCGGCGGCCGTAGCCGGTACTGGGAACGGCAGCCAGAACTCGTCGGGGTTCAGCAGATGCTGGCGCAGAGCGCCCAGATGCTCCGCGCCGGCTACATCCGTCATGAATGGGTAGAAGCCGACCGCCGCCTTCACGCCCGTGCGCTGGCCCGTCTCCGGGTTCACATCGGTGAACATCTCCTGGTCGGGATCCCACATCCGGCCGCGGACAGCCTGGGACGTCGCATTCGCCTGATCGCCCCAGAAGCTCGCGTCCTTGGGGTGATCCAGCAGACCGGCCAGCCAGGCCAGCGTGCGCTGCAGCTCGTAGGCGTAGACGGTGGCGTCCACGCCCTTGAGCCGGAACGGCCCCCAGTGGTCGGCCCGCGCTTCCACGGCCTGGTAGCGGCTCATGTATTCTTGGCCCGTCTCGCCCTGGTTCACGACGTCGTACAGGTGCGAGCCTTCGGGATCGCGCTCGAGGTCCAGGAACTCCGCGTAGCGCACCAGGGACGGATAGACCTGCCGCAGGAAAGCGTCATCTGGATGGACGGCGTGCAGCTCGCGCACCGCTCGCCCCCAATTGGCGTGATACATGCCGCCAGAATTGACCAGCTGGGCGTAGATGTTGGCCGGGTAGGCGCCGTTCTCTGCCTGGTGATCGACGAAGTTCAGCACGCTGCCCCGGCCCAGCTCCGGGGAAGCGAGCCAGCGGCATTCGAGGGCATGGCACTGCGCGCTGTATGAGATGTGATTGCGAAACGGCCCGATGCCTTCGGCCACGAAGGGCTGCTGGGCCAGACCAGCGGGGTAGCTGATGGTGTTCAGCCGCAGGCCGTACCAGCGGTACCACCAGTAGCGTTGGAGGTGGGGCTCCTCTACCTCGAGCTGCGGGCAGTCCTCAAAGAACTCGCGCCAGGCCTGCTGGCTCAGCTCGACGGGCTGCAGCAGCAGCTGGCCTAAATCGTTCCCGACACCGCAGCCCAGTACCAGCCTGGCCCGGCTCTCCGGCCCCACCTGCAGCCGGTACTGCAAGCCCAGGTAGACCACGCCATCGGTATTCCACCCACCCAGCTGGATCTCGCCGCCCAGGCCGCCCAGGGCCATGCGCTCGAAGAAAGGCGTGAGCCGCCAATCGGGCCGCAGCGAGTTGGCCTCGGAGAGATAGACGCCGTGCGATTCCGGTGCGCGATCCGCGCCCAGGGCCACGCGGTAGTTGAACACCGGCATGTTCCCGGCCACCTGTCGTTTGGTGTAGTGCAGCGCGCCGCCCTCGAAGGCCACCTCGGCGACGACGTGATCGCCTCGCGAGGGGATAGACCACTGCACCGTGTAGACCACCGGCTGTACGATCGCGGGCTTATCGGTGGGGTTCCAGATTGACAGCTCCGATACCAGCGCATCCTGGGGCAGCACGCACTTGCGCTCGCTCACCAGCAGGTCGCCGGCCATCCAGGCGCTGGTGAGCTCGCTGGGCCGCCAATCGCGCGACAGCGGCTTGAGGTCGATGTTCCGGCCGCGCTCGTCCAGCAGCGCGACGGTGAACGGCCGATCGACGACGTGGTCGAAGTAGTGGGCCTCGTCCCAGAAACCGGGCCAGTCGAGGTAGCTGGGAAACGGCGGCGCCCAGATGAGGGCCCGCCCTCCGCCGAGATACCACTTGTCGGGCCGGCGGAGCTCTTCGAGCGGGTCCACGATGTTACTCTACCCCTGCAATGGTCTGGCTGTGCCTGCTGCGCCACGGGCAATCACAGTGGAACCTCGAGAATCGCTTCACCGGCTGGGTTGACGTCCCGCTGACCGACGTCGGGCGCGAGGAGGCCCGGTCCGCTGCTCAACGGCTCAAGAGCCAGGGGATTCAGTTCGACGTTGCCTACGCCAGTGTGCTCGTTCGCGTTACAGAAACGCTGGACATTGTCCTGAGGGTGCTGGGCCAGCAGGAGATACCGGTTTACAGGGACAAGGCCCTCAACGAGCGCCACTATGGCGACCTGCAGGGCTTGAACAAAGCCGAGACGGCGGCCAAGTTCGGCGACGAGCAAGTGCACATCTGGCGCCGCAGCTACGACGTGCCGCCACCCAATGGCGAGAGCCTGAAGGACACCCAGGAGCGAGCGCTGCCCTACTACCAGTCGAACATCGAGCCGCAGCTGAAGGCCCGCAAGAACGTGCTCGTTGTGGCCAGCGGAAACAGCCTGCGGGCCATCGTCATGGCCCTCGAGGGGCTGACGCCCGATCAGATCCTGAAGGTGGAGCTGCCTACAGGCGTGCCGTGGCTGTACGAGCTCGAGCCAGACCTGCGGGTCGCGCGCAAGCTGGAGCTGGACGCCGCGGCCACCCTGTCATCCTGAGCGAAGCGAAGGACCTTTGCCGCGGCGGACCGGGAAGGTTCTTCGCCTGCGGCTCAGTATGACATTCATTCCACCTCCAGGATCATCTCGACCTCGACGGGGATATTGTTGGGCAGCTGCTGCATGCCCACGGCCGATCGCGCGTGGCGGCCATTCTCGCCGTACAGCTCGACCAGCAGGTCGGAGCAGCCGTTGATGACTTTGGGCGTGTCCACAAAGCCCTCCACGCACATGACCATGCCCAGCACCTTGACCACGCGCTTGACGCGATCCAGGTCGCCGATGGCGCGCTTGACGGACCGCAGGCAGCTCACGGCGGTGATGCGCGCCGCCTCATAGCCCTGCTCCAGCGTCAGGTCGGCGCCGACGCGCCCATGCATGGCGATTTGCCCGCCCGAGTGCGGGCCGTGCCCAGACACGAACAGCAGATTGCCAACCTGCACTGCGCCCACATAGTTCCCCGCCGGCGCGATGGTCTCCTCGAGATTGAAGCCCATCTCTTGGAGCTTTTGCTCAACTTTCATGGTTGACGCCTCCCTGCGTTAAAGAAATTTGACGTTATGCACTATGCACCAGGAGGCAAGCCCCCTGGACCCGCTCTTAATTGCAAGCGCTGGACTTTGCCGGTGGCGGTGCGGGGGAGCTCCCCTACGAATTCGATCCAGCGGGGGTACTTGTAGGGCGCGAGCCGATCTTTGACGAAGGCTTTGAGATCGTCCTCACTGACCTGGGCCGATGTGACGACGAAGGCTTTGGGCTTGATCAGGCCATCGCCATCGGCGGCGCCAACGACGGCCGCATCCCGGACGGCTGGGTGCTCCAGCAGCGTTCGCTCGACTTCGATGGGCGACACCCAGATGCCGCTCACTTTGAGCATGTCGTTGCGCCGGCCCTGGTACCAGAAGTAGCCGTCTGCATCCTGCGAGTACACGTCGCCGGTGCGCAGCCACTCGCCCAGGAACGTCTCCTTGGTCTGGCGGCGCTTGTTCCAGTAGGCGATGCAGGTCGAGCCGCTTTTGATCAGCAGCTCACCGGTCTCGCCCGGCGGCACGTCCCGCAGGTCCTCGCCGACGATGCGTGCCTCGATGCCCGGCACCGGCTTCCCCGATGAGCCTGGCCGCACCTGGCCTGGCTGGTTGGAGATAAACGCATAGATGTGCTCGGTCGAGCCGATGTGCTCCACGATCTCCTTGCCAGTGCGCTCCAGCCAGCCATCGTAGATGCCTGCCGGCAGTGCCTCGCCGGCCGAGACGCAGAAGCGCACCGACCCGTAAGCCGAGCCCGATACGCCGGCGTGCAGCGAGGCTGCGTAGAACGTGGGCACGGAGAAGAAGAACGTGGGCGCCTCCCGCTGAGCGATGCGGGCAATGCCTTCCGGGGTTGCCCGCTCGATGCACAGGATGCTCGTGCCGCCCGCCAGCAGCGGGATGTGGAGATTGCAGCCCAATGCGTACGCAAAGAACAGCTTGGATGAGGCAAACGTCCGGACGGTATCGTCCACGGCCAGCACACCCCGGCCATAGCACATGCAGAACAGGATGTCCTGGTGGAGGTGGACCGTGGCCTTGGGAAAGCCCGTCGTGCCCGAGGAGTACAGCCAGAACCCGGCGTCGTCGCTGGACAGCATGAGGGGCGGGTAGGTGGGCTCGCCAGCGGCGAGTACCTGCTCCCAACCAGCAACGGTGGCGCGGGCCTTCTGCCCTAGCGCAGGCTGGAAGCCTGCGCCACCAATCACGACTATCGAACGAAGCCAGGGCGAGGAATCGAGCGGCAGGTTGGCCAGGTAGTCCTGGTGGACGATGACAGCCGCGGCGCGGCTGTCCGCCAGCAGGTAGTCGTAGTCCGCGCGCGTCAGGAGCGTGTTGAGTGGCACCGCGATCGCGCCCAAGCGCATCACGCCGAGATAGGCGGCGACGAACTCCACGCTGTCCGGCAGCAGGATCAGCACCCGCTGTTCGGGCTGGAGCCCCAGCTGGGCAAGCCCGCTGGCGAGCCGCGCGGCGAGCTCGACGAGGTCGCCATAGCTCACCTGCGCTTCGCCGCAGACCAGCGCCACCTTCTTGCCGCGGCCCTGGCGGACGTTCTCGTCCAGCAGCAGGTCGCAGACGTTCATCTCGGCCGGAACGGTAATGGTCACTGCGGGACCGATTATCAGGCGGGGCGCGGTGGACGCGTGGTGAGGTACTCCCAGGCACGGCTACTGGCGCCGCCGCGGCCGAGAGTCATGGACGACCATTCGGCGGCTTCCTCCTCGGTCCAGTACCGCGGCTCGCCTTTGCCCATGGCCAGGATCTGCTGCAGCAGCCGGCCGTTGCGCTCCAGCTCCAGCGTGCGGATGACCGTCTCTTGCATGTCGCGACCCGTGACCGCGCAGCCGTGGCCGCGCAGCAGCACGGCGTTGCGGTCGCCCAGCGTCTTGGCCAGCCGATCGCCGCGCTCGCGATCCTGGATCAGGCGCGGAAAGGGATAGACCGGCAGCGGCTCCACGCCGAAGCGCGGGCTGGTGGTGCCTACCAGTGGCCGTAGGCCCACCGGCGCCATCGAGAATAGGATGCTCATCTCGGTATGCGCGTGGCACACGCTGGCCACGTCGGGCCGCGCAGCGTAGATGCGCGCGTGGATGTACCACTCGGTATTGGGTTCGCCGTCGCCATCGACGACTTCGCCGTCTATGGTCATGGTCAGAACGGTCTCCGGCCGCAGCAAGGCGGGGCTCTGGTGCGGGTTGATGAGGAAGCGGTCGCTGTTGGGCAGCCGATAGCTCAGATGCCCATAGGCGTCGACCAGGCCGTGCTCGTACAGGATGCGGGTGCCGGTTGCAAGGAGCTGCTTGAGCTCTTCGTTAGCCACGGGGCCGCATGCTAGCACGCTCTTTTGTCATTCCGAGCGAAGCGAGGAATCCGCGCCTGGGGCCACGGATGCCTCACTGACTTCGGCATGACAAAGGACGCTAACCGACGGTCGCGGACAGGTCCAGGTTCCAGAAGTTCTGGTCTTCCATACCGCCCCGCCAGGCGCCCCAGCCCGCCAGGCCGTGGTTGGCTGCCAACTGCAGCTTGTAGCTCAGGCTGGTGCTGTCCTCGAACCAGATCTGGTGGATGCCATTGCCGGCGTCGTAGGTGTAGACGGGCGTCTTGGAATCAGAATCGAGCTGGATGCCGGGGCCGTGGGCAAACACGGTGTGCACTATCTCGCTGTAGCTCATCGCCCGCGCCCAGCCACCGGCAGATACGTTCCAGTTGTAGCCATAGAACGGCAGCCCAAGCAGCAGCTTGTTGGCCGGGATGGGCTTGGTGGCGTAGTTGATCACGGCCTCCACCCACTTGATGGAGGCCACCGGGCCAGGCTCGCCGCCGGCGTAGTGCTGGTCGTAGGTCATAACCACCGCCAGGTCGAAGCTTGGGGCCAGGGCGGCATAGTCGAATGGGCCGGCAAAGCCATCGAACATCTCGCGCGTCTTCGAGGCCAGCGCCAGCGTGACCGTCTTGCCGTTCTCCCGGTGCACCCGGGCGTAGACGTTGGACATAAAGGCGCTGAAGCCGTTGCGGTCGGAGTTGTACAGGTTCTCGAAATCGATGTTGATGCCGTCGTAGCGGAAGTTGTTCACCATCCAGGTGAGACCGTCCAGCGCCCGCGTCTGGTTGTGGCTGTCAATCAGGATGTCGTGCGCCACGTCAGGATCGAACTCGCCGTTGTCCACGATCGGCATCACCTTGATCCCGTGAGCCTTGGCGAACTGCGTTACCTCGGCCGAATCGCTGCCGTAGACGTCGCCGTTGTCAGCCAGATGGAACCAGGCGGGCGACAGGACGTCGATGGCTTCGGGATGCTGCCGCAACGCATCTGGCAGCTGCGAGCCAACCATGTAGACCCAGCGCAGCATGTGCGGCTTTGAGGCTTGCCGGGGTGCGGGCCGGGCCGGAGTAGATGTATCGGCGGGCGACGGCGCGGGCGCCAGCAGCAGCGCGTAGCCCGGCGGGCTGGGGGCTGCCGCCTCCTGGGCGGAAGCATCAACGGGCGCCGCGGCCCGAGCGGCCGGCGCAAGCAGCGCTGGGATGAGCGCCATCACGCTGACGCAGTTGACGAACCGCTGTCGAAACCGAGGGAAGCCTAGCCGCACATCAACACTCTGCAAACGGCGGCTGCTAACAGCGAGCGCCGCTAGCCGATATCGGCTAGTCCAGGACGGCCAGAGTGCTTATCTTCGGCTCAATCTTCGGCCTCGAGCGGCAGCGCCACTTCCTCGCGGAGGCGCGCGAGCTCAGTCAGATCTTCAGGGCGCGCCGGGTAGAGCACCAGCTTGGTAGCGCCCGCGGCCACGAAACGGCGGCCCAGGGCCAGCATGGCCGCGGTTGAGCCGAAGGCGCCGTACTCCCGCGGATCGACGTTCGGCCGCCGGGCCTGCAGCAGCTGCGGCGGTTCAGGTTCGAAGCTGACCGGCATGAGCGCGCCGTAGTGGTCATCGGGGATGTCGCGGCCGGCCTCGGCGGCGTAGCGCTCGATGGCGGCGATGCCGCGCTCGATCTCGCCCGGAGTTGTGGAGGAGGGCAGCCAGCCATCGCACAGGCGCCCGACGCGCCGGTGGGCCGCATCGGAGTTGCCGCCGGCCCAGACCGCTTTCGGCAGCGGCCCCACTGGGCGAGGCCAGACAGTGAAGTCAGTCACGTGGAAGAAGTCGCCATGGAAGGTGACGTGCTCCTCCGTCCAGAGACGTTTCATCAGCACCAGTGCCTCATCGAGGCGGCGGCCGCGCTCCTCCTTGCGGATGGCTAGCGCTTCCATCTCGCGCGGGTTGTCCTGGCCAATGCCGACCGCCGGCAGCACACGGCCACCCGAGAGCACGTCGATGGTGGCCAGCGCCTTGGCCAGCAGCACGGGGTTGTAGGCCGGCGCTACCAGCACGCTGCTGCCGAACTTGAGGCGGCTGGTCCGGCCGGCGATCGCGGCCAGAGCCGACAGCGAATCCGGCACCGGACCGGAGGGCCGCTCGCTGAGCCACAGCGAATCGAAGCCCAGGCGCTCGCAAGCGTCCACGATGGACCAGAAGCGCTCCGCCGAATCGAAGGGATTGTTCGCAACCGTCAGCTGAATGCCGACTTTGACGCTCATGGCCTAGTTCCCAATGCTAGCCGCCGGCCGAAATGGGTGAGCCTCCCCATTGACGCTTGTTTGCCGGGCGCATAAGGTTGGGCCATGTATTTCAAGCAGATCCTCAACGAGGACTGTGGCTGCTCGTCCTACGTCGTCGCCTCGCGCGATTCGCACGATTGCGCCGTGATCGATCCCGCCCTGGACATTCAGCCATACCTCGAGGTGATGGAAGACCGAGGCATGACCCTGCGCTGCATTATCGACACGCACATCCACGCCGACCACGTATCCGGCAACCGCCGGCTGTCGGGCGAAACGGGCGTGCCAGTGTCGCTGCACGAGGCAGCGGACGTGCTCTTCCCGTTCCAAAAGCTGCAAGATGGGCAGAAGCTGGAGCTGGGCGCCGTGACCATGGATGTGCTGCACACGCCCGGCCACCGGCCGGAGGCCATATCGCTGCTGATCACCAATCCGCCGCGCAGCCCCCTGCCGTCAATGGTGCTCACGGGCGACTGCCTGTTCGTGGGCGATGTGGGCCGGCCCGATTTCGGCGGGCCGGACGCCGCCGGGCAGATCTACGACAGCAATCGCCGGCTGCTGAGCCTCGAAGACTACGTGGAGGTCTTCCCTGCGCATTTCGAGGGGTCGTGCGGCCGCGGCATGTGCGGCCGGCCCAGCTCGACCATCGGCTTTGAGCGGCGCTTCAACCCGATGCTGCAGCTGCCGACCAAGCAGGATTTCGTGCGTGAGCTGACCGCGTCGCGGCCGCCCAAACCACTCAATATGGAGGCCATCATCGCCACCAACCGCGGGGAGGCGACGATGAGCTGGGCCATGCTGCGCCACCCGTTGCCGCACATCCAGGACGTGAGCTTCGAGCAGGCGCGCGAGAAGATAAACGCCGGCGAATGGTGGGTGCTGGACGTCCGCGAGGACGAGGAGTGGCAGCGGATGCACATCCCACAGGCGCACCACATCCCGCAGTCGCAGCTGGCCAGCCGGCTGAGCGAGATCCCGGCCAGCGCGGTGCCGCTGGTGGTCTGTCAGAGCGGCGTGCGCTCGCATCGCGCTGCGCAGTTCCTCAAGCAGGCCGATTTTCCGGTCGTCTACAGCCTGGCTGGTGGCACTGCCGGCTGGTCTCAGGCAGGGCTGCCGGTCGTGTCAGGCGACGCCCCTGCACCGATCGCTCAGGTGA
Organism: Chloroflexota bacterium; assembly: GCA_035299885.1. GTDB lineage: Bacteria > Chloroflexota > JAJPGV01 > JAJPGV01 > JAJPGV01 > DATGVV01. The sequence continues at coordinate 17,275 of DATGVV010000751.1, forward strand.
CAGAGGTAGTCGGCCCGCACTAAATTGTGATACAAATGTTCTAGATGCCTGCCGAGGCGCTCCTCAGCCGCGCTATCGAGTACGTGGAGCAGCGCGGCAGCGCCTCCCCGGCTGAGCTGGCCCGCCACGTATTCGGCGGCGAAGCCTTTGCCCCGCTGCTCGCCTCGCTGAGCGGTGAGCGCCTGCACTTCGACGGCGCCCTGTGGCGTCTGGCTCCGCCAACTGATGAGCTGGCCTTTCTCGAGATCCTGGCCACCGGCCCCAACCCGCGACGGCACCGTGTTGTTGAAATCGCCGCGCAGTGCGGCTCCACCCGCTTCCACGCGC
>DATGVV010000752.1:0-2909 GCA_035299885.1 Chloroflexota bacterium
CAAGCCCGGCAGAATGTGCTTCGAGCGTTCGGTGACCGGCTCGCTCGCGGGCCGCTGCGCGACCGGCAGAACGTCGGCCGCGCCGGCAGCCTGGGTGGTGGCGAGGTGGTCTATTGCATCGTCATCGAGGAGATGACCGGCCGCGCCGACAGCAGCGGCTGGATCGCCACCGAAAGCGACTGAAGCCGCTCTGCCGCCAGGTCAATCCGGTGTGGGAATTCAGCTTACTTGCGGTTGAAGAACCCCGCGTCCTCTAGCTCTTTGATCAGCGACATGTCGGCGAACTCCTCCGGCTTGTGGCCCTTGACGTCATTCTCGTCGATGACCTCCTGCAGGCCGGGGATGCTGGGGTAGGGCTTGTCCTCGAAGATGCCCGAGGCCGTGTTCCAGGCGGCCTGCAGCGTATCGGCGTCCGTCGTGCTCAGGTACTTGGACATGATCGAGTCCGTGAAGGCGCGGTCCGATTTGATGCGCCGCATGCCCTCGATCATCGATTTGAGGAAATTGATGGTTGCCGGCCGGTGCGCCTTGACGTAGGCGCGAGTCGCCACCAGGCCGGTGGCGGCGAACGGGATGCGCATGCCGGTGATGTCGATGAGCTCGTGCGCGCCGGCCTGCTGCGCGGGCACGTGCTCCGGCTCGGCCAGGATGGCCGCCTGGATCTGCTTAGTCTTGAGCGCCGCCAGCGAGCCGGGAATGTCTTTGGTGGCGATGAGGTGCACCTCCGTGTCGGGCGTCAGCCCCTTGGTTTTGAGGACCTTGCGCATGATGAAATCGTCCTGCCCACCGATCTGTGACACGGCGATGGTCTTGCCCTTCAGGTCCTCAACGGTCTTGATGCTGGCGTCGGCCATCAGCTTGTAGGTGGCGATGTTCACGAAGCCGGCGATCATCACCAGGTCGGCGCCTTGCGATGAGGCGTTGACGGTCCCGGGGCCGGACATCTCCACCAGGTCCACGTTCTGGCTGAGCAGCGCGGCAGCGGCCGTGGAGCTGCCGCGGATGAGCGTGATGTCGGGCTCGATGCCGTTGCTGGCGAAGTAGCCGCCTTCCTTGGCCGCCCACAGCGGCGCCTGCGTGGCGGCCACCGCTACCCAGGCGCCGCGAACCTTTTCCGGTGCGGCGCTGGCGGCCGGTTTGGAGGCGATTGAGCTAGGCGCTGGCGCTGGCGCCGCGGCGCCGCCGCAGGCCGTCAGCAGCAAGAGGATGGCTGGCAAGAGTGTGAGTGGCGCTCGCATGGTAGCCAGCATGATAATGGAGCACCATGCCGTACGACCTGCTGATCAAGGGCGGGCACGTGTTCGATCCCGGCCAGACGCTTGATGGCCGCCTGGACGTGGCCATCAGCGCTGGCCGCATCGCCGCCATCCAGCCGGACATTCCCGCCACCGAAGCCAAGCGCACCGTGGAGGTCCCCGGCCCGAACCGCTACGTGGTCCCCGGTCTGATCGACGTCCACGCCCACGTCGCCTTCGGTTCGCAGACCCTGGGCGTGAACTGGCAGGCCGCGGACCCCGAGCTGGCCGGCGTCCACTCCGGCGTGACGACCGTGGTCGACTGCGGCTCGACGGGCGCCTACAACTTCGGGCTGTTCCCCACCCACATCCTGCCGCGGTCCAAAACCCGCGTGCTGTGCTTCCTCAACCTCGGCAGCCATGGCCTGCTGTACATGCACAAGCACCAGGCCGACGTGCCCCGCCTGGAGGACGTCGACCGCAAAGCCATCGCCGGCTGCATCGAAGCTCACCCCGGGCTCGTAAACGGCATCAAGCTCCGGCTGGTCGGCGATCTCGTCCAGGAGCGCGGCGAGGACCTGGTGCGCCTGGCCAAAGACGTAGCCCGCGAGCACAAGCTGCCGCTGATGGTCCACATCGGCGAGGTGCTGCACGAAAGCGCCAATGCCCCCGCCGTCACCCGCTACCTGCTGAAGACGCTGGAGCCGCTGGACATCCTGACCCACCTCTGCACGCACCATTCCGGCGGCGTCATGGACCAGGCTGACCAGCCTGTCCCCGAGCTGCGGGAGGCTCGCGCCGGAGGCGTGGTGCTCGATCCAGCTTCGGGCCGCAACAACTTCAGCTTCGAGGTCGCCCGCCGCCAAGCCGACCTGGGCCTCCACCCCGACACCATCAGCACCGACATGTCGACGCCCGGCCGGGCGGAGATCGTCCACAGCCTCATGGAGTGCATGGCCAAGTTCATGGCCCTGGGCTACGGCCTCGAGGACGTGGTCCGCATGACCACCGTCAACGCCGCCCAAGCGCTGGGCAGAGAGAGCGAGCTGGGCGCCATCGCCGTCGGCCGCGAGGCGGACCTGACCATCATGGACGTGGTGCCGGGCCGCTGGAAGTTCGTCGACTGCCGCAAGGAGCCATTCACCGGCGAGAAGGCCATCGTGCCGGTCCAAACCGTTCGCGCCGGCGAACTGTTCGCCCCGGACTGGGGCCCGCACCCCTGGGGCTGGCTGCCCGAACAGGCTTACGAGTAGGCGAGTCGTTAGTCGTTAGAAGGAGGAAGGGACCACGCATCGGCGAAGGACCTTTTCGTCTAGCGTTACAGCGGAAGGTCCTTCGCTTCGCTCAGGATGACACATCCTTCTTCAAGTCCAGCGACACGGAGTTGATGCAGTAGCGCAGCCCGGTGGGCGCCGGGCCGTCCTCGAAGATGTGCCCCAGGTGCCCGCCGCAGTTGGCGCACTCCGCCTCCGTCCGCACCATGCCATAGCTGTGGTCGGACTCGACCGCGACCGCCTCCTCAGAGATGGGCTGATAGAAGCTGGGCCAGCCGGTGCCCGATTCGAATTTGGTGGCGGAGTCGAACAACGGCGCTCCGCAGCCGGCGCACACGTAGGTGCCCGGCTCCTTGCTGTGGGCGTATTTGCCGCTAAACGCCCGCTCGGTACCCTTCTG
>DATGVV010000753.1:0-2591 GCA_035299885.1 Chloroflexota bacterium
GCTTCCCCTGCCGACTGTGTTCGACGGCAGCGGAGAAGTGGACGAGCCCGTCATGCGGGAGCTGACACAGTTCTATCTCGCAAAAAACATCCCCGGCTTGTTTCTATGTGGCCCCTTCGGCCAGGGGCCAGCCATGACCATCGAGCAACGCAAACGGGTGGCTCAGCTAGTTGCGGAGGAAACACGAGGCCGCGTGCCGCTGGTGGTGCAGGTCGGTGCTGTAGATCCCTACACAGCGATTGAGCTCGGCCTCCACGCGCGCGAAATAAATGCGGCCGCCATTTCGATGATCGGACCCTACTACTACAATGATCGGCACCCTGAAGAGATCGTCCTCCACTTCAGGATGGTGGATGACGCCGTGCAGTTGCCGCTGCTCGTCTATAACCACGCGGGCTACCAAGGTTACGAGATGACTCCCAAGTTCATTCAGCGGCTTTCGCGCGCGATACCCCGTGCATTTGGAGCGGGCATCGCAACCAGCGAGAGCACAGGCACCATGAACGAGGCGCTTCGCTACATGGAGGCGCTGCCCAACTGGGCGATATTTGGGTCCGCACGTATCCTTATGCCGGGTATGCTGCAGGGTCTGCGAGGAGCAGTTAGCTCGCCGCTTACGCTCGCTCCAGAGTTGGCTGTGGCCCTCGTCCGGGCGATCGACGACGGCCGCACCGATAAAGCAAATTGGCTGCAAACCCTAACCACTGAGCTGGAACAAGCCATTGCACGACTGATGACCGAGTACGGGCGCGCGCCGTTCATCGAGGGCTTGCGTGATCTGGGCCTTCCGATCAAGCAGTATCCGCGCTGGCCAACGCTCCCTCTACCAGAAAACGAGCGGGAATTTCTCCTCGACCTGCTTAGGCGGATACGCGGCGCAACGAGCTGGATGCTCGCCAAGTAAATACATCTTGTAGAGGCATAGATCAGGGCAACGTCTACAACATGGACGTCATGGAAACTGGTCCGCACGACATGGGCACTATGTGGGCTACAATGCCCCAGCCAACAGCCGCAATGACATGCACACACGAGGGACAGGCGCTTCTGTGAAACTGCTATATGGCCACCCAGCGTGGGCGATTTCAGTGCTCAGCGGCATGCTCCTAACAGCCTGCGGGACGACGCCCAGTACAACACCAGTCCCGTCCAGTCCGGCAGCTGCCAGCCCATCCTCGCCCGCAAGCGCCGCCGCCAAGCCGTCGTCAGTGGCGGCCGCAGCTGACTGGGCAGCGGTCGTCGAGGCCGCCAAGAAGGAAGGCGTCGTTCAGTGCGGCTGCCCGCCTCGGCCCGACTATGCCAAGGCCATAAAAGATGGTTTTGAAAGCGCCAATCCTGGGATTCGCCTCGAAGCGGCTCCGGCCGCGCTGCCGGAATTCTGGGTCCGGGTCGACAAGGAGCAGGCGGCGAAGCAATACCTGTGGGACATCTATGCCTTTGGCCCCACCATCGAAATGTTCGATCAGAAGAACAAAGGCGGCATGGAATCGCTGCGCGACTTCATGGTAGGGCCCGACATAGGTGGTGACGCGGCCTGGGATGGCGGCATGGACGGGCCGTTCATCGACAACGAGAAGAAGTACGTCTTGGCCTACCTGCGGCAGCTCACGTCGACCATCAGCATCAACCGTGACCTGCTGCCCGCCGAGATCAGCTCCTACCAGGAGCTGGTCAATCCCGTCTATAAGGGCAAGATCGTGTGGCAAGACCCACGCATCGGCGGAGCCGGCCTCAACTTCCTGACCGCTATCTACGAGAAGCTCGGCCGCGACGCGATCAAGAAGATCCTGGTGGACCAACAGCCGCTGTTGGTCAAGGGCCAAAACGAGGTGGCCGAGGCACTTCTTCGCGGCGGAAAGCCAATCTCGATGCCCAATATGAGTGCTGACACCGCCGTTCAATACGAGAGAGCCGGCGTCAAGATGAACCTGGTTGAAAGGCCACTCAGCGACGTACAGGCGATTTCCCATGGCGGCTCGGTGGTGTTGGTGCTCAAGAACCCTCCCCACCCCAACGCCACCAAGGTCTATGTGAACTGGGTGCTGTCGAAAGCGGGACAGGCTGTGCTGACCAACATCAGCAAGTTCGACAGCATGCGCAAGGATGTGGCGGGTGCGGGGCCCGAGCTGGCCCGAGCCAAGCCGGGAGAGAGCTACACGGACCTGCATCTGGAGCCGAACTTGACGGTCAAGGCGCGCGAGGCTCAGAAGATTGCCCAGGAACTGGCGCCCTAGATCAAGGGTGAGGGGACCAGCCCTACGGCCGAGCCGCGGGTGCCCTCACCTAGCCTCTCCCATTGCGGTGGGAGAGGAACAGTAGGGCCATGCCCGAAGTCCTTCGGGTCGGGATAGCCGGCTTGGGTGAGGCAGCGACCGAGTTCCTGCCGGCCTACGCTGCGGACCCACGTGTCAAGCTCACAGAGGCCGCCGACACGCGGCAGCGCGCCCGTGAACGCTTTGCCCATGACTTCCACGCCCGGACCTACGAGACCGTGGAGGAATTGTGCCAGAGCCCTGACGTGGATGTGGTGTACGTGGCCACGCCGCACGAGCTGCACGCCGAGCACGTCATGGCCGCCGTCAAAAATCGCA
>DATGVV010000754.1:0-2576 GCA_035299885.1 Chloroflexota bacterium
GGACTGGCTTCGCTGCAGGCGCGGGTGCCACGCTGGTGTCTCAGGCGAGTAGGTGACGGCCACGTTGACAAACGGGTATCCGGGCGAGACCGAGGGCTAAAAGGACCGAGCCCCGCAGCACGATGATCAAGCTATCCGCAACCACCTCAGGCACCGACGTGATTCCACTCGCCAGACGAACGGCGACAATAGCTAGGCTAGCGTGGGCTTTGCACGCATGACCCAGCCCACACCTGAAACGACCGAACGCTTGTCGTCGCGCCAGCGACGCATCGAGGACCAGCGGCGCAAGATCGACGCTGCGGCTCGCGAACAACGCCAGAAGCGGCTGGTGTCGTTCGGCATAGCCGCAGCCCTGGCGGTGACGGCCATCGCACTCGTGGTGCTGTTCTTCCCGCATCCGGCGCCCGACACCATGCGCCAGGTCACGACCGAGGCTGCGACGCACGTCGATCCTGGCACGCCGTTGACGTACCGCAATCGACCGCCGTCGTCAGGAATGCATTACGGGGCTGTGCCGCAGGGGACCGACTATCGCATGTACGACCAGCCCATCTCGACTGGACTGTGGGTGCATATGCTGGAGCACGGGTCGGTGGTCATCCTCTATCGGCCGGATCTGTGCGATACAGCATGCATCGCAGCGCTGGGCGACGCGTTCGACAATGCGCCGCGGCATCCGACGCTTGGTGTGCGGAAGTTGGCGATCACACCGTATACGAACATGGACCAGGCAGTAGCCGTGGTCGCCTGGGGCTATGTCGATGAGATGGATGCAATCCAGGTCGACAAGGACCGCATCCTCGCTGACTACCGCTCGCGACTTGGCAAGGGGCCAGAACTGGCCATCTAATTCTAGGCAGGTAAACCTGAAAGCTTGTTCTGGTGCCGGCGGCTGAGCCGAGGCGATGCGGGCTGTTCGCTAATTGAGGGGGTTGCACCCCCTCGCCAGTCAACTGTCCTGCGGACAGTCCTCCACTCGCTACGCTCGTTGCGGCCGCTGCGCGGTGACAGGCTCACCCTGCTGATCCTGACGGAGTTGCGGATGATTGGCAAGCAATCATCCTCTTTTCACCTGGCTGATACGCCCGACGACGCAACTGCAGGCGTAGCCAGGGAAGCCTCCTGAGATGAGAATGGAGATGTCAGTCACTCACTCCACCTCAGGAGGATCATCCCGTGGATCAATTGTCGGCAGTACTGGGCCAGGCTGTCCAATTCGTCTACAGCTGCTGGGATCGCATCGTCTTGAACGGCTACAGCGAGCGGTTGCAGCGTCCTGAGAACCTGGTCTACTTCTTCCACGACGTCGTCGGCATCGCCTGCATCGAGCCGGCCGTGCTCGAGCAGCGCACCAACGCCTACAAGGCCTGGGTGCGGCGCGTCACCGACGAGCTGGGCATCCCCGTCCAGGCAGCGCCGCCAGCCCCACCCAAAGGCGTGCGCAAGGAGGATGTCGTCCAACCCTTCTACCGCCACTTGAAAGGTGGCCAAGGCATCGCCTGCGTGCTGACCAGCCTGGAGCAAGGGCGTACCTTCGTCTCCTACACGCCGCGTTGGACGCCAGCCAGTGGGGACGCCAACTATCGCCTCATCAAGGCGTGTCGCAAACGCTTCCTTCACTATTACTGGTACGTGCTCGATCCGATCCTGGGACCGATGAGTGTGCGGGTGGTCAGCTATTTTCCGTTCAACGTCACCTGCTATCTCAACGGCCACTCGTTCGTGGCCCAGGAGCTGACGCGCGCCGGGGTGCACTTCCGCAAAGCGGACAATGCCTTCCTCGCAGTGGGTGACGTGGGTGCACTCCAAGCCGCCGCCGATCGCGTGAGTGCAGCCCTCGTGCAGCGACGTTGCGCCTACTGGGTGCGGCGCCTGGTGCCGGTCTTCAGCCCGGCCGAGCGTGCCGCGCTGCAGCCCGGCTACCGCTACAGCATGGCCCAGATGGAGCTGGCCACGGACATCGTCTTCAAGCGCTCTGCACCACTAAAAGCCTTGTTCCGCCGTGCCTGCGAACTGGGCGTGCTGGTGGGCGGCGCCGAACGCACTACCCACCTGTTCGGGCGACGCATCGACCGTCGCTACCAGGGCAAGCTCCAGACGGTGCTCGATCAGCGCGAGGCTGGCCATCCGGTGCTGCGCTGGTACTACCACACGTCATTCGCCAAGCAGTACACGCGTGGTGACGACCACCACGCCGATCGCATCCTGCGCAATGAGACCTGCTCGAACGATACCCGCCACTTTGGCGTGGGGCGGCGATTGGAGAACCTGCCTCTGTTGCGCGACAAGCTGGCGGCGACCAACGAACGCTGCCTGGCACTGCAGGCTGACCTCCTGGCCAGTACCGTCGATGCCGGGCAGCTGGCGGGACTGGCCAAACCGACGCTGGTCGGACACCGACGCGTGCCCGGCCTGAAGTTGCACGACGACCGGGTGATCCGCCTGCTGGAGACCCTGCTGCATCCGGCTGCCTTCGCCGGCGACTGGACCACCCGTGACGTGCACGCCCGCGTGATGGCCCGTCATCGGCTGGCCGAGACCGACTACCGCCTCAGCCAGTTGCGCTATGACCT
>DATGVV010000755.1:0-3229 GCA_035299885.1 Chloroflexota bacterium
GATCAGGTAGCCCTTGCTGCGCAGGCTGTCGAAGACGAACTCGGCTACTTCGGGCGCGTGGCGGCCCAGCAGGTCACCGTAGCCGGCCACGTAGTAGCCGGCATCGTCCAGCGGCGCTAGCACCGATAGGTTGAGCTGCTGCGAAAGCTCGTAATCTTCGGCGCCGCAGCCGGGCGCAATGTGCACGATACCGGTGCCCTCGTCTTCGGCCACGGCGTCCCAAGGAATCACGTGATGGTCCACCCCATGCTGCGCGGGCAGCTCGTCAAAGGGGCCGCTGTAGCGTAGCCCGACCAGCTCCGAGCCCTTCAGCTCGCGCACGATCTCCGTGCTCTTGCCGAAGATACGCTGGACCGTGCCCTTCGAGCAGTAAATGATCCCCTCTCCCTCTGGGAGAAGGCTAGGGTGAGGGTCGCGCACCGCCACGTAGGTGAGCTCCGGGTTTACCGCGGCGGCCGTATTGGCCGGCAATGTCCAGGGTGTGGTCGTCCACAACGCAAGGTACTCGTTCTCTCGGTCGCGGATCGGCAGCTTGAGGAACACCGAGGCATGCTCGACGTCGCGGTAGCTGTCAATCAGCTCATGCTGCGACAGCGACGTCCCGCAGCGGATGCACCACGGCATGACGCGCGTGCCCTCGTACAGCCAGCCCTTCTCCTGGCAGCGTTTCAGGAAGTACCAGATGGTCTCGATGTTCTGATCGGACATGGTGAAGTAGGAGTTGTCCCAGTCCATCCAGTTGCCGAGCCGCTTGGTCTGCTCGGTGATGACGCCAGCGAAGCGCTCCACCCTAGCGCGGCAGGCGCGCGAGAACTCGGCCAGGCCGTAGTCGATGATGTCCCGCTTGGAGTTAAAGCCCATGTCCTTCTCGACCTCGACCTCGACCCACAGGCCCTGACAGTCGAAGCCGTTCTGGTAGCGCTGGCGCTGGCCCAGCATGGCGTGGTAGCGCTGGTAAAAGTCCTTGTAGCTGCGGCCCCAGGCATGGTGCACGCCCATGGGGTTGTTGGCCGTGATTGGCCCGTCGATAAACGACCAGGCCGGTCCGCCGGCGTTTTTGGCGACCAGCTTCTCGAACGAGCGGTCCTCTTCCCAGAAGCGCAGGATCGCCTGTTCGAGGGCGACAAAATCGGTCTTGGAAGGGACGTCCTTGAAGGGCATTGTGCGGGATTTAAATGCTAACAAACGGCCTACGCCCATTTGTTCCTCTCCCACCGCGGTGGGAGAGGCTAGATGAGGGCCCTAGCGCCTCTCCTGCACGAGTACCCGAAACCCGCCCATACCGGCAGGATCCAGCAGCGAAATGGCCCCCTGGCGTGAGACAGCGTAGCTTTCAGGATCCGAAGCAGCCGCCTGAGCCTCCACCAGCAGCTCGCCGATGCCCAGCGCCGCCAGGAAGTCGGCTTGTGTTGTGAACTGCAGTGTTCGCAGCCCGCGGCTCTCGCCCCGCGCCATGAGTGACGTGAAGTCGACGTGGCTGGTCATGTCCTTCTCGCCGATGTGCTCGTACGCATCGCCATTGGCGCTGTGGCGGTAGTAGGTCATGAAGGTGCCTTGCGGATGCCGCAAGAACAGCTCCTCGGCCTCGTAGCCGTAGTCGATGGTCACCACGCGCCCGCGCGCCAAGCGCCCGTAGACGCTCGCCATCAGGTCCAGCCCGTCGAGGTTGACTTCGGCCTCTCCAGCCGGCTGGAGACCCAGCCGGGCAAAGTACTCGGCCAGGCGCGGCGTCGAATAGGGCCCCAGCTCCTCCGAGAAGTCGGCGCGAACGTAGCGCTCCTGGTCGCCCACCAGGCGGTGCACCGGCAGTGCGTCCACTAGCTCGTTGCTGATGATGGTCCCCTCGAAGCGCTCGGGAACCTCGTCCACCCAGCGCACGCTCGAGCCAAGGCGCTCCTGCTGCCGGCGCCGGAAATCGGGGCTGCGTTCAAGGATGAGGTACTCGAACGAGGCCGCCAGCTGGGCCGCCAGTGAGCCATCGCCTGCGCCCATCTCCAGCACCCGCCCACCGCCGATGAAACGCGCCAGGCACTGGCCGAACAGCGGCGAGACCTGCGGACTGGTGAGGTAGTCGCCGCGCTTGCCCGTCTTCTCGCCCACCGCGGAGTAATAGCCGTAGAGCGGATGGTAGAGGGCCAGCTTCATATAATCGCGAAACGGGATGCGCCCGCCGGCGCGCTCGATGGCTCGGCGAATCTCGCCAATGAGCAGCTGATTTCCCTCGGGAGGTGCTTCGCTGGACATCCGCAAGATCGGGGTTGTGGGCAGCGGCCAAATGGGCGGCGGCATTGCACAGGTGTGCGCCGCGGCTGGTTTCCAGACGATAACACACGACCTGTTCCTCACCCGCGACAATCCCAAGCTCGGCATCGGCGCCATCCACGGCCGACTGCAGCGCCAGGTAGAGCAGGGCAAGCTCGATCAGGCCGCCATGGACAAGGCCATGGCCAACTTGTCGGATACGACCAAGCTGGAGGACCTGGCCGGCTGCGATCTCGTCATCGAAGCCGTGGTCGAGCGCCTCGAAGACAAGGCCAACGTGTTTCGCACGCTGGACCAGCTGTGCCCGCCGCACACGCTTCTGGCCAGCAACACCTCATCGATCTCGATCACCGAAATCGCGAAGGAGACCAAGCGCCCGGATCGGGTGATCGGCACGCATTTCTTTAACCCGCCACCAGTAATGCCCATCGTGGAGATCGTGCGCGGGCTGGAAACCTCCGAACAGACCCTGGCCGACGCCAAGGACTTTGTCGAGAAGGTCGGCAAGCGCTCGATCTTTTCGAAGGACCGCGCCGGCTTCATCGTGAACTACCTGCTCATTCCCTACCTGCTGGACGCCATGCGCATGTACGAGAACGGCTGGGCCACCCGGGAGGACATCGACGATGGCATGAAGTACGGCTGCAACCACCCCATGGGCCCGCTGTGGCTGTCGGACTTCATCGGGCTGGACACGATCTACTACATCGCCCTGGTGCTGCTGGAGGAGTTCCACGAACCGAAGTACGCGCCGCCGCCGCTGCTGAAACGCATGGTCCTGGCCGGCCAGCTCGGCCGCAAGACCGGCAAAGGCTTTTACGACCACAGCTAGCTGCGACGACCCGCCACCTTCTGGCCTGCTCGCTGGGATCGAGCAGTTCAACGCCCGCCAGTTCTACCAGTGCCATGAGACGCTGGAGGAAATCTGGCTGGCAGAGCCGGGACACATCCGCACGCTGTACCAGGG
>DATGVV010000756.1:0-3287 GCA_035299885.1 Chloroflexota bacterium
CTTCATGCAACAGTTCGGGAATTACGCGGCCCACAAGCTGCCCATCCTCGACTCCTTTGGCGCCATGACTACCGGATCGAACCTGCCGGAGCTCAAGGACAAGGCTGTAGGCGTCACCGGAGAGACGGTTTGGAGCATGGCGGTCGACACGCCGGAGAACCAGGCGTTCCTCAAGGCCTGGAACGCCAAGTACCCCGGCCGCTACGCGTCCACTGATTCGGCTACGGGCTACAGCGCCGGGCAGATCCTGGAAACAGCCCTCAAGAAAGTCAACGGCAACGCCGAGGACACGCAGGGGTTCTTGAAGGCTTTGTATGACATCGACATCAATACCGCCAAGGGCCACATGAAGCTCGACGCCGATCATGACATCGTCGAGAATCTCTACGGCTACGAGCTGGTGGCTCAGGGCGACCGCATCGGCCACAAGCTGCTGGACACCTACAAAGATGTGTCCAAGTCATGGACACGCAGCCCGCAAGAGCTGGAGCATTTCCCGTTCGGCACCCTGAAGGGCAAGCTGGTCGGCCTGACGAAGGATCAGGTGGAACAGCTGGCCAAAAGCTAGACTACCACCTGCCCGGCGTGCTCATCGGCAACATCGGCCGTTGGCTGGCTAGACAAGCAAGCTGCATCTCAAGGACCCCAACAACTGCCTCCGCAGATGCGGGAAGAATGGGCAACGACCCTTAGCGCGGCGCCGAGCTGGGGCCAAACAACTGCTGCGGGAAGCCGCTGGAGCTCAGCTGGCGGGCCGGGCGCTGGTCCATGTACACCTCAGGCTTGGCATCCTTGGCGCGCGGCTCCGTCTCGCTGAGTTCCTTGAGCAGCTCGGTGAAGACCTTGGGGTCTGGAGTTATGTCCAGTGCAAATACGTTGCGGTACGTCTCCCAGGCTGCCTGGAGCACCTCCTTGCGGGTCTCGTTTGACTGGGTGGACAGGATCTTTTGTGCGGCCGCGGGATCATCGCGGAACTGCTTGATGCCGCGATAGACGGCGCGCAGGAAGCGCTGCGCCAGATCAGGTTTCGACTCCAGCAGCGAGGTTGTGGTTCCTATACAGAAGAACGGGTACAGGATGTCCATCTTGCTCATGTCCACCAGATCGTGAAAGCCTCTATCGGTCAAGCCGGCGACGAAGTCCAGGCTCATGATCGATCCCTGAACCGCGCCCGACTCCAGGGCCGCGGCGCGCGCCACGCTGTTGCCCACTTGCAGGATGGTCACGCTACTCGGATCCACACCCAAGCGCTTGAGCGCCTCGCGAGTAGCGAAGTCAGAGTTCGAGCCGAGTTTGCTCACGGCCAGAGCCTTGCCCTTGAGGTCCTGCGGCGAGCGGACGTCTTTGCCACCCATCAGGTGGTACTCGAAGCGATCCTGGGCAACGCCGATCAGCCGAATGTTGGCGCCCTTGAGCGCCAGGGCAACAGCAGAGTCCGCACCGGCGGCCGCGAAATCAATCTCGCCCGCCTGGAGAGCTGTATAGACGATTGGATCGCCCTGTAACTGTGTGAATTCCACCTTCAGGCCTTCCTGCGCCCAGATGTTCTGCTCGTTCAGGAGCCGGAAGATTGTGGTGGCGCCGCCCGTACCGCTCAAGCCGTACTTGATGCTTATGGGCGCCGCGGCAGAAGGCTTTGCAGCCGCGCTGGCCGGAGCGGCGCCGGAGGCCCCGGGCGCCTGGCCGCTGGCCGAACCACATGCTGCGAGAAGCACAGCGGCTGGAAGCATGGCTAGAAACTTCGCCCACCTCATCGATCTTTCCTCTCATTCCAACACCCGGTCGCTCCGCTTCTGGCGGACTTTAGCCTGCAGCTGACGGCCTGGCCATGGACACAGCCGGGAACTGGTGCCACCCGTGGAGCCACATTCTCGTAGGTGGCAGGCGCCGCGAGCGGAACTGGGGCAACCATCCGCGAATTCTACCTGCGGACTCACTTTCCGCTAAGATTGGCGCCCGACGGAACCAGCGTTCAGGAGTCATGAGCCGATGACGGCAGAGGTGATGCAGCACGTGGACGAGACCCGGTTGAAAACCGAGCGTGTCCGCCGCCTGCAAGAGCAGATGAAGCAGCGCGACTTGGGCGGGCTGTACCTAACCGAGGGCGTGAACGTGCGCTATGTGGTGGGCACCAAGATCCCGGGCGGCTCGGTGTTTGTGCCGCCCGACGGAGAGCCGCTGGCATTCGTCCGGCCACGCGATATGGGCTACGTCAAGCTGAAGCACGGCAATGTGCGCACCCCGTTCTACAACTCGCATCTCACGTGGGAAGCGCAGGCCGAAGGCCAGCTGAAGGGATTTGCAGAGGGCATGGCGCAGCTCATGGCCAGAGCAGGTGGGATCGGCGAGCAGCTTGGCGTGGATACGCTCGACACGGCCGGCTTCCTGGCGCTCGATCGGGCCGGCATCCGGATTGCGGACGCTCTCCCAGCGCTCGAGCTGGCCCGCTCGATCAAGACGCAAGACGAGGTGCAGATCTACCGTCGCATGGGCGAACAGTACGCCGAGACAGTGAAGGCCTTCCACGCGGCCATCCGGCCCGGCGCCACCGAGAACGAACTGGCCGCCACAGTCGTTTCCGCCTGGTACTCGGCCGGGGGCGAGGAAATCTGCCAGCTCAATGTATGCGCCGGCGAGAACATGAACCCCTGGCGGCGGTGGCCAACGCAGCGCCGCTTGCAGGAGGGGGAGTTCGTGGGCATCGACCTGCATGGCCGCGGCGCGGCCGGTGTCCGTGGCGACGCTTCGCGCACCTTCCTGGTGGGCGACAAGCCTACTGCCGAGCAGCACGATCTCTATCGCCGGGCTCATGACTATTTGCTCGGCGCCGCCGACGCCTTCCAAGCCGGCCGCAGCTATGCGGAAGCCATGGACCGCGTGCCCAAAGTCCCAGAGCGATATGAGCAACAGCTGCTCAACTACAGCATTGCCCATTGCTTGGGCATGACCCCTTCCGGTTATCCGACAGTGGACAAGGATAAGCCACCGCTGCAAGATGTGCTGCAGCCCAACCAAGTCCTGGCTATCGAATCCTATTTCGGCGAGGAGGGCGGCTCCACTGCCGTCAAGCTGGAGGAGATGGTGCTGGTACAGGACGGTAGTCCCGAGCGCCTCAGCGCCGCCAGCCCGTACGACGAGAGGTTGGTCGCCTAGCGTTCAGCCCCGACGAATCGGCTGCACTACTTGCCCACTGTGGCCAGCTTGTCCTTGGTCATGCCGACCCACTGGCCCTTCAGCTTGCCCCACGGGAAGGCGCGGGCCTGCTCTTCTGGAAGATCTCCGAACTG
>DATGVV010000757.1:0-13010 GCA_035299885.1 Chloroflexota bacterium
GCTGCGGGAGCGCGGAGACGACAGCTGGCAACACTATCTGCGAGCCGGCCGGCGAAACCTGGAAGGGTTCTATCTGCAGCGCCTATGGTGCGAAACCGAACAGGTGTTCCGCGACAACCCGAGTCAGCCGACCTTTGTCCCCAACAAGTCGGCCACGCTTATCGAGGCGTTCTGTCTGCTGGCCGACCTACGTGGTCGTGAAGAGTACCTGCAGCGATACGTCAGGCCCACGGCGGATGCCATTCTCGCCCATCAGGTGCGAGCTCGGGGAAGCGTTGTTGATGGTGCAATCGCCCAAAACAGCCTCGGCCGTAGCCTAATCGAAAAGTATTTTCCATACTACAACGCTCGCTGCGTAGCGGGCCTCATAGCCGCCAGCCAGTTCTTGGGCGACGAGCGCTACGTGGAAGCTGCTGCCGCCGCGATGAGATTTGTGTGGCGCTGGCGGGACTCGGATGGCGCTTTTCCGCAAGTGGTGTATGGCAGCGGCCGGACCAATCGCTATCCACGTTGGATCGCAGCTGTTGGCGACATCCTTCGAGCAGCGGATCTCCTCCGTCCCTATGGCCTTGACTTCCCGGAGGAACCGACGCTCACATGGCTGCTAGAGGGGCAGCTCCCGTCTGGCGGGTTTGCGACGGCCCATGGATTTGCCGCTCAAGTCTCACAAGTACTGCCCACCGGTGGCCGCGAATTTCGAGACTGGCTGCCGGTCTGTGGCTGGACCGACAAGGCGTTCCGCTTCCTGGCCGGAAGAGTGAACGAACCCAGCATAAGCGAGCAAGTTGGAACGAGCTGGACGCTTGGCTGCAGCTTCAAAGGACTCAGACTGCAGCTGACGGAGAACGAACGCGCGATTTCGCTGCGCCATCCGGACCGGCCACTCTACACCTGGATCAAGGGCGCTGACTGGGCCGAGATCGACGGATTGGCGGTGGCTGCATGAGCGCCATGGAGCTGAAGCGCGGTTGGAGCCATTCCAAGCGGAGCGGTCAACTAATGATGCTGGTTGGCTGTAGCGCTGTCGCGGCGTACAACGCCTGGCGATGGCGGAAGGATCGAGCGCTGGCGCAGGGGCTTCGACACAACGGAGCCCTGCGCAGGCTGCCGCTCTCAGCCACTCCACGGGTCAGCATCCTTGTCGCAGCCTGGAACGAGAGCACCATCATAGGTCGCCACATTGGGAGCGTGCTTGCTCTCCGCTATTCGGATGTGGAGTACGTACTCTGTGCCGGCGGGCCTGATGGCACATACCAGATGGCTAAACGGTATGAGCGACCGGGCGTAATCGTGCTCGAACAGCAGCACGGAGAGGGTAAGCAAGCAGCCATCAGGCGGTGCCTAGAACAGGCGACCGGCAATATCATCTTTCTGACCGACGCTGACTGCCTCCTCGACGACGACTGCTTCGAACGTACGGTTGGCCCCATTATCTTGGGGAAGGCAGAAGCTGCGAGCGGCGGGTTCAAGCCTCTCGAGGAGCAGGCCCTGCGGAGCCCGATCGTGGCGTACCGGTCGTCGGCCGACGTGTACGCGTCCTTCCAGGCGGGCCCGACAGGCCTGTCGGGCAGCAACGCCGCCATGTCTCGCGGCGCGCTCGATCGGGCTGGGAACTTCCGGGAGAACGTCTCTTCGGGCACCGACTACCATCTCGCCAAGGCGCTGCTCGCGGCCGGGGTCGAGATCTCGCGAGTGAGCGAAAGTCGAGTCGCGACCCAGTATCCCGAGAGGTTGAGCGACTATGCGCGCCAGCAGCGGCGTTGGCTACGCAACGTTGCCGTACTTGGCGCGCGATACGGAGCCTATACCGAAGTAGCTTGCTCGCTGCGTACCTCCCTTCTCGGGTTGGGAATGCTGCTTCTGCCGCTCAGCACTCCCCTGCTGGGAAAGACCGCCTTCCGCATATGGTTCCTGGCGCTCGCCCATGGCGCTCTCAGTAAGGTGCGCTATCTAGCGTTTGCGTTGACGCTCGGCCATGTCCCTCGGCCAGCGTCGTTTGTCCGCACCACAGCTTGGGCCGTTCCTCTGACGCTCATTGATTTCTATAGCTGGACGCAGCCGCTGCTTGATTACGTTCTTCAAAAAAGACGCGTATGGTAGAAGTCAGAACTCAGCCCGCCGCTCCTGATCTGAGGCCTCAAACAGAAGCAGGGCCCAAGCTGCGTGTTGTGGTGGCGTCACGTCGCGAGCTGACTGTCACAGGAACGTCGCGCTATGTTTCCAGCTTGCTGCCAGAACTGACTCGCCTAGGGGTAGACGTTCACCTGATGCATCCGGCCATGCCGTTGCCCCTTCCCGGGGGCTGGCCGCTCCGCCAGGCCGGCATTGACATAAGCAGATTCTTTGCTCATTACCCCCTCCATATGATGCGACAGGACGTCGACCTGTACCATCTTGCCTCCCAGAATCTCGCGACGTTGCTCATGACCCAGCGGTTCGACCGGCCAGTGGTGGTAACGGTCCACGACATCATTCCTTACCTCACGGATAAGAGCGGCGATCGAAATAACTCCAGGCACTCAAGTCCCTACCGTCACAGCCTTCATCGGTGGTTCGACCATCTCGCGATGAAGGGCTTGGGGCGAGCCGACATCTTGCTGGCGGATTCTGAGTGGACTCGCCGTACATTGATCGAGAGCCTGGGACTTTCTGAACAGCGCATCCACGTGGCCCCATTGGGAATTGACCTCATTCGCTTTCGACCTGGGCCGCCAAGCCCTGCCTTTCGAGCCACCTATGGCCTGCCAGCGGGTAACCGATACATCCTGTACGTGGGCTCTGAAGACCCGCGCAAAAATCTGGAGCATCTCATTTGCGCCGTCGCCATCGTTCGGCGTAGTTTCCGAGATGTACAGCTGCTCAAAGTTGGCCCGGCACACCATGATGCCGAACACCGTTGGCTGGAAGTACTGGTACAGCTGCTCGGCGTCGCCGACGCTGTCAGATGGTTTGACCATGTGCCGGAAGCCGATCTGCCAGGCTTTTATCAAGCAGCAAGTGTTTTTGTCATGCCATCCGCGTATGAAGGCTTCGGGCTCCCGGTGCTGGAGGCATTGGCATGCGGAACCAGGGTCGTGTGCTCTGACGCCTCAGCGTTGCCCGAAGTAGCTGGTGCCGACACCATCGTTTGCACGCCGACACCAGCGGAGCTCGCCTGCGGCATTCAAACCTGTTTAAAGGAAAGCAACGACCGAGGTGAAGCTGCACGCGTCGCTTGGGCGCGCAGCTTCACCTGGGCGAGCACGGCCACCAAAACAACCGCAGCATACAAGCTGGCTGGAGCGGTGAAGCGCTCTTGAGCTCACCAGACGATTTCTACTTCGGCCGCCGCGTGCTGGTCACTGGTGGCTGCGGGTTCATTGGCAGCAACCTAGTCAAACGGCTGGTGGCGCTCGGCGCCAACGTCACGGCTGTGGACTCACTGCTGCCAGAATATGGCGGCAACCTTTTCAACCTGGAATGTGTTCGTCCAAAGATATGGCTATCCGTCACTGATCTGCGCGACGCTAACGCGCTGACTTACCTTATTCAAGACCAAGAGATCATCTTCAACTTGGCTGGCCAGGTGAGCCACGAGGACAGCATGACCGACCCTCTGACTGATCTGGACATCAACTGCCGCAGCCAGGCCTCCTTGCTCGAGTCGTGCCGGCGCCACAACCCTGACGCCCGCATTGTCTACGCCAGCACACGCCAGGTATATGGCCGGCCCCACTATCTGCCCGTGGATGAGAACCATCCCCCCAAGCCTGTGGACGTCAACGGCATCAACAAACTGGCTGCAGAGCAGTACCACCTGCTCTATCACAGGGCCCACGGCATGTGGGCGTGTGCCCTTCGACTCACTAACACCTTTGGGCCCGGCCAACTTATAAAGCACGCCCGCCAGGGCTTCATTGCCTGGTTCGTGCGAACAGCGCTTAGCGGAGGGACTATCCAGCTCTATGGCGGTGGCCAGCAACAACGCGACCTGACCTATGTAGATGATGCGGTGGACGCTTTTTTGCTGGCAGCTGCCAGCGATTGCGCCAACGGCGAGGTCTTCAACGTGGGCGGGGAGCAGACTACGGTGGCCGCGCTAGCTGCGATTCTGTGCGAGCTACGTCCCGAAACAAAGGTAGAAAGTATCCCCTTCCCGGTTGAGCGCCTGCGCATAGACATTGGTGACTACGTGGCGAGCTGGGACAAGATCGCTGCGCGGCTGGGCTGGAGGCCGCGCGTGCCGCTGCGTGCAGGCATCGAACGAACACTGGAGTATTACCGTGAGTACGGCCAGCATTACGAATAGCAGAAGCGCGGCGCCGCGCCTATTGGTCTCCGATCCCGTCAGAAGCTACGCAGCGCTCAAGCCTGAGCTCGATGAGGCTATGGCTAGTGTCTTCAAGCGTGGCCAGTTCATCCTAGGCCCCGAAGTACTTGCCTTTGAAGAGGAGTTCGCGGCGTATCTCGATTGTGGATATGCCATCGGAGTGGCCAGTGGCACGGATGCGCTTCGACTCGCACTGCTGGCGGCCGGAGTCCAGCCGGGAGACGAAGTTGTCACGGTTGGCAACGCGGGGGACCCGACTCCCATGGCGATCTGCTCTGTCGGCGCCATCCCCAGATTCGTCGACGTCGACCACAGCACTTATACGATGTCGGCGGAGCAAGCTGAGAAGGCCGTGGGACCCCGGACCAAAGCCCTGCTCCCCGTTCATCTATACGGGCAAGCTGCCGATCTTGATGATTTTCGCCAGATCGCACGACATGCGCACACAGCACTTATCGAAGACGCCTGCCAGGCTCACGGTGCGGAGTTCGGCGGCCGCCGTGTGGGAGGGGTTGGGGACTTGGGCTGCTTCAGCTTTTACCCTACCAAGAATCTCGGCGGCTTCGGCGACGGGGGCATGGTAACCACCAACGACAGTGCCGTGGCCGAGCGTCTCCGAATGCTGCGCGAATATGGCTGGCGGCCCCGAAACCATGCGTTCATGCTAGGCGTCAACAGCCGGCTCGACGAACTGCAGGCGGCTGCCTTGCGCGTCAAGCTGCATCACCTCGACGAGTGGACGGCTCGCCGCCGCGAGTTAGCGTCCGCCTACCGCGAGGGACTTGAGGGGGTGCTGGGTGTGACTGTTCCACGCGAAGCGCCAGGCCGAAAACATGTCTACCACTTGTACGTCGTGCGGACACAGATTAGGGACCAACTCGCTGCCGCTCTCGACGCTCGAGGAGTATCGACAGCAATCCACTACCCTGTGCCAGCGCACCGCCAAGTGGCCCTTCACCCGTTAGTCTCCCCGGGCGTCGATTTACCCGTCACGGAGCGACTCGCTGAGGAGGTGCTTTCTCTTCCCATGTTCCCTGAGATGACTGATGGCGACTGCGCATTGGTTGTAGACACCATCTCCGCTCTCCCGGTGCCGGCGCCCTGATGCGCATCGCCTTTGTCGATTACGTTTGCCACCCAGATAAGCCGGGGACGACCGGCCTGAGCGACGTCGTATGGGACATGGCCGGTAGGCTGGCGCGGTTGGGTGACTCAGTTCATGTTGTCGCCCCGTACACCGTGGCTAACATGCCGGATCCTGCCGTGCACGTTCATCGCTTCCGCCTTCCCCCGATCGGCTACCGCAACATCGCGGGGCATGTCCTGATCGTCTTGGCGGCTTATCGCCGGCTGCGCTCCATCGGGCCGGTCGACGTTGTACACGTCCCGGAGTACGTGTCGGCGCCTATCCTCGCGAAGCTCCTTCGCCACACACCGGTTGTCTTCACCGAACCCGGCAATATCTATGAACGCGTTGCCCATGGGAATCCTTACGATCCGATCACCACGGCAGCCTTTAAGCTTGCCGCCCGCCGGGCCGCCGCGAGTTGCGCCCGCTTGGTTGCCACCAGCGACGAAATGGCGCGCTGGTGGCAATGGACCGGATTTAGCTCGGAGCGTGTGGTTCGCATCCCGCTTGGTATCGACACGCGGCTGTTCAGGCATCTCGGACACGCGAAGGCGCTGCTGAACTTTGAACCTAGGAATCATCACCTGGTTTACGCGGCTCGGCTATCACGCGAGAATGGCGCAGACATTGCACTCAATGCGCTTGCGCTGCTCCGTCGCAGTGGGCGGCGGGCCAAGTTGCACGTGCTAGGCCATGGGCCTGAGCGTAGCTCGCTGACTCAGCTAAGCCGATGCCTGGGGATCAGCGACGATGTCATCTGGCATGGCTGGGTCGACCTCGGCCTGCTGCCGGCTTACTACTCAGCGGCGGACGTGTTCCTCTTCTCCGGCAGAAGCGGTGGTACGCCTCGGGTACTTCTCCAAGCCATGGCGTGCAGAGCACCAGTTGCCGCATCCGAGATCGGCGGCATCGTTGACCACGTGGAGCACGAGCATACTGGACTGCTATTTGCGTCAGGAAGGTGTGACCAGCTAGCCGCCACGTTGGAGCGCCTGTTGTCGGATCGCGAGTTGCGGCTCAGACTGGCGCGGAATGGCGAAGAGTATGCGCGCCGCCACGTCGATTGGGACGTACTAGTGCCCCGACTCAGGAGCGAGGTGTACGCTCCAGCGGTTCTGGCTTGTGGAATCCGCCAGCAAGCGATCAGCGGATGATGGACACGGCTAAGCAGACTCTTCGCGACCGGCTGACGATGCTCGTGATTACGGGGGCCGGGGCCCTCATGCAAACGCTCTGGGCCGTAGCAGGCCTGATAATCGCTCGAAGCATCGACCCGGTTAGCTATGGCAAAGTCACCTACTTCTTCTCGATTTACGGCATGGTTGTATTGTTGGGCGCCATCGGCCTGAGCACTCAAATCACCACCGAGCTGGCGCGCCTTTCGGCCTCTGGCCGGTCAGGGGAACACTGGCAAACGATTTCAGCCTTGGGGCTAGCGCGAGCAGCGACGCTGGCCCCGATTGCAGTCATCTCAGCGTTGGTCGCTTGGCGAGTCGATCTCATAGCGGGCGTCGCTGGCGAGGCGGGTGTCGCTGTTTTGTGTTTTGGCTTCAGCCTCGGTATCGTGCAGGGTCTGCACAAGCCAGTGCTGGTGGCCACGCTCGCGTTGGGGCAGGCCGTAATCTACCTGGCCTTGGTCGCCGCCTGGGGACGCACCAGCCCAGAACATGTATATGCGACGCTTATCACCAGTCATCTTGCGGCCGCCGCCTCCGCCATTGTCACTTCTGTGGTCCTGATTCCGGACTGGAAGTTCTCGCTGAGCAGCGGCCTCTTGAGGAAATGGAAATCTTTCGCTCGCTTTTCTAGTCAGGCATACATGGTCAGCCTGATGGCGGCCCCTTATGCCACTCTAGCGACGCTGGCGCTGGGGAAGATGGATCGGTTTCAGGATGCCGCTATTTTTGGCGTTGGCTTGTCCCTGATGATCGTGCTTCCCACCGCGCTGAACATGGTGGTGAGCATACAGTACTACCCGCGCCTGTGTTTGCTTATAGGCGGAAGCCCAGATTCAGCGCGAAGTTGGCTCGATACGTTCTACCGAACCTTCGCCGTAATGGGCCTCGCGAGCGCCATGCTGCTGCTTTTCTTTCCGAAGCAAATTATCGAGGTTCTATTTACGCCCAAGTACCTCGCGGCCGTTCCCGTTCTTCAATCGCTGGCGCCAGCTGCTTTGCTGATGACACTAGGAAACCTCCTGGTCTGGACGCTCGTGGCCCACGGCCAGCTGCGCGTCGCCATCACTGGAGGCGCCGTGCAGCTTACGATACTGATCGCCACTATTGTGACCTGCATCGCCCTGCCCAGCCTCCCGTTGTGGAGCCTCGGCTTGGGGCACGTGGCAGCGGCCATGGGCGGGTTAGCCATCTGGGGATTTGGCATCAAGAGAGTGCAGCCTGCGCACAATTGGCACCCCTCGCGCCTGACGCTTGCCGCTCTCGCCACGGCCGGGTCCGCGGCTCTCCTGCGCCATACAACCCCCAGTTTGGACGCGAGTCGCCTTGCCACTACCGGAGTCCTCATAGCGGCTGGAGTGGGAGCCGTGGTTATCTCGGCTCCGATTCTCATCGCCCAGCGCAGTCCGCATGGCTGGTCGCTATGAACGCTAGTGGTCTGATCATGAGCCGTTTCGGGACCCAGCTCCTTCGGCTCATCACGCGTGTGAGTCGGTGTTCGAACGTCGACGTTGAAATCCAGCCACTCTTGCAGTCGGGCCTGTCCAATCAGGGGGCCTCGGTGCAGCCGATACGCAGGATTTTAGCCCGCCACATGCGCCGGTGGACACGGCGCTGCAATGATTATCTGCTAGCGCCGCTCGGTGTGCGGCTGGTCAGTAGGGGCGAAATTCCATCCCTGTCCAGGCAGTGGTTCGACCGGCTCTTCTATTTCCATCGTCTTTTTGGCTTGATAGAAGACGTACCGGGCGACGTGGTCGAATGTGGCGTCGCGTTCGGTCAGAGTTTGGCCATGCTCACGGCGCTGGTCAGGTCAGGGCGCCAGCGACATATCTGGGGCTTCGACTCATGGCAAGGTTTGCCGTCGCCTCGTCCCGAGGACGGACCATCACTAGGCCTACCAGTAAACGAGGGCACCTGGGGACTAGCGACACCGCGAGCTGTCATCGCCACCCTAAAGTCATATGGGTTCAACGACGCCGAAATAGAAATCCCAACGCTTGTGCCTGGAGCCTTCTCATCCACATTGCCGAAATACAACGGCGACAACATCGCCCTGCTCCACATAGACGCGGAGCTATTCCAGTCATATATCGAGGTATTGGCCAATCTCTGGCCCAAATTGAGCATTGGAGGAATCGCAGCCTTTGATGAATATGAAGTACAAAACTTGCCGGGGGTACGCCAGGCCGTAGATGAATTCTTTAGTCAGCAGCCGTCCGGATGCGTCAGCTTACGGCAAGACCGTGTGTATCGTAAGTGCTTTGCAGTCAAGCTCCAATAAGGGGCAAATCTCGATCTTAGATGAGGCCTTTTATGTTGAGAGTTAGCTCATCGCTACCAGACGAGCCTGTTGACGGTGCGCAAACAGGCGGCCCGGGAGATGCGCCATTTAAATCAATAGCCGAGTTGCTGGAGCTGCAGGCGGCACAGCTTGGAGATTCAAATGCCTTGCTGGCGATGGGCTCTGCGCCATTGACCTATAGCCAACTGTGGAGACTGACCACGGACATGATAGGCGCGCTCGAGGGCATCGACCTGGGCCGATGCAGTCGTGTGGCGATCATGCTCCCAGACGGCCAGGATCTCGCGGCTGCCATCCTGGCGGTGGGTGCATGCGCAACCGCCGTTCCCATCAGCACAGCGGAGCCACGAGACCAGCTGCAGGCCATCCTTGCCGTGTGCCAGGGGCTAGTCGTGCAGCGAGACAGCGCTGCTGATGAGGCTCGGCAGATCGCCGCGAGTCTTGGATTGTCGATCCTTGAGCTGCCGCTCCCACTAGAGGCGGGTGGCAGGTTTCGCCTTAAAGGCGGCGCCGGCGACAAGTCGTGGCTGGCCGGCCCAGCAGACGATGCTCTTCTGATCACCACTGCCGGCACAACCGGAGCCGCCAAAACCCTACGATTGTCTCAGCGCCACGTGTGCGAAACCGCCCACTTGATTGGTCAGTCTCTGCAGCTCTCACATGCTGACGTCTGCCTCAACGTCATGCCGCTGTACCACATGCACGGGATTCAGATGGTCTTGTCCTCGCTGATGGTCGGCGGCAGCGTTGTCTGCTTACCCGGCTTCTCTCCCGCGGGTTTCTTTGATGCGTTAGCGATGTTCCGGCCAGCGTGGTTCTCGGCGGTCTCTGCAATCCATGGGGCCATTTTGGCCTCGGCTCCTGAGCACAAGCAGGCTATCCTAAGCAACCCACTTCGACTGGTAAGGTCAGGCTCGGATGCGCTGTCAAGGCCGATGCTGGCCGAACTCGAACGCGTCTTCCAAGCCCCGGTTGTCGAAGGCTATTTGGCGACAGACTTTGGATTTATCAGCAGCACTTCATTGGACCCCGTTGAACGGAAGCCAGGTTCAGTGGGACGTGTGACGCACCGTCAAGTGTCGATTATCGGGCCAGAGGGGAACCCGCTTCAAGCTGGTGAGGTTGGTGAGATTACGGTTTGGGTGCCCGAATACGGCCCTCGGGAGTTAGGTCAAACTGAGGACTCGACGCTGCCAGGCTGGCTAGGGACAGGCGATCTCGGGTTTTTAGATGGGGACGGCTACCTATCCATCGTCGGCCGCGTAAAGGACGTCATCAACCGGGGCGGGGAAAAGATATCACCGGCCCAAGTCGATGATGTGTTGCTGAGCCATCCCGCGGTGGCGCAGGCCGCAGCGTTTGGAGTGCCGCACCCTAAGCTGGGGGAAGACGTCGCGGCAGCGGTGGTCATTCGATCTGCTGGGCGTGTCACCGAACGTGAGCTGCGCGCCTTCGCCGCCAAGCGCCTTGCTCGGTCTCGAGTGCCTCGGCGGCTCATATTCGTGGATTCGATCCCATTGACACCGATTGGCAAGCCTGCGCGCGCCGAGCTTCGCAGGATGCATGGCGACGCGCTTAAAGTCGAACGCCGACCCCTATCCAGAACGAATCGCCAGCTTAGCCCGCTTGAACAGCAGCTAGCTAGCATCTGGCAACGCTTACTGGGCCTGGAGTCGGTCGGGCTCAACGAAGATTTTTTTGAGTTGGGCGGCGAATCTATCATCGCGCTGCAGCTTGTTGATGAGATCAACCGACTATTTGGTCTGAGAGTCCCAATCTCCAGTCTGTTCCAAGGCACTACCATCGCCGATTTGGCAAGACTTTTGGCTGACGCCCCGATCTCTGATCGCCATTCCCACCTGGCTCCGATTCAGCCGGCAGGCACCGAACCACCGTTGTTTTGCGTGCACCCTTCCGGAGGCGAAGTACTCTGCCTCGCCCGGCTTGGGCGCTCCCTGGGTGGTAGCTGGCCTTTCTTCGGCCTACAAGCTGGAGACTGGCTCACCAACGATCGGCCGTTCACCATCGAAGACATTGCCCGTTCTTACCTAGCTGCGGTCCAAACCGTCGACCCTCGCGGACCATACTACCTAAGCGGCTATTCGGTCGGCGGCAGCATCGCGCTCGAGATGGCCCAACAGCTGATTGAGCAAGGCTACGAGGTAGCCTTCCTGGGACTGCTGGACCATCCCTGCCAAGACCCCAGTTTCCATCGATTCACATGGGATAAGCAGTGTCTGGCTTACACCGCCCAAAAGTTTCTTGCTTTCGCATATGCCGTATGGCAAACGAGAGCAGATCTCAGGCGAGGGCCACTGAGTGGGGTGGTTAGAGTCGCGAAGGCGTGGGCGAACTCAGTTCTTCGGGCTCGGGTGTTCCCAGTCGAGGAGCGGCCATACGTTGCTAATGTCCCGCCCGAGTACCACCGACGGTACCAGTCGTTCATACGTCGCTTTAATTCAGCGATCAAACGTTACAAACCGCAGCCGTATCGTGGTCGGATTACCCTATTTCGTGCCTTACAGCAGCCGCTGCTTGGGTCATACGACCCAACCATGGGCTGGGGCAACGTGGCCGCTGCCGGCCTCACGATTGTGGTGGTGCCCGGCGATCACATTGACATGATCGCCGAGCCCCACGTGCGGGTGCTGGGCGCGAAGTTGAGAGGCTGCCTCGAACAGAGCAAGGTTCAGTAGCCATGCCTCTAAACCGTGACTGCCGGTGTCGCCGCCGGGGCAGGATGCCAAACCTGAACGCGTGTCGCTTAGCGTCGAGGGGACTTCTGATTGGCGCCGGGGTGGCGGCCGTTGAAGTCTGGGGTTCGATTTTCTTGGCTGAAAGACGAGATCGAGAGTGGCCGTTGTCCGTGGCGGCATGATGCGACGACTCCTCGTTGCGGTCCTTTCAGTCGCAATTCCTGCCCTCCTGACTTTGCTTGCCACATCCACGCCTGCAAGCGCAGCAACCCGCGGCGCCGAACTGACGGCCGGCTGCACGGGCTCCTGGCAGGGCCGGCCCGGCGGCCGCGACATTCTCGTGATCGACTGTCAGCCCGGCTTCGCTTCGGCCCACGACAGGATCTACGTGTACCCGCGGTCCGCGGGCCAGCATGGCACGACCTGGCAGGACGACTTGAACATGTCGGATGCGGTCTGGCTATTCGATCCCGGAGCTCGCAATCACCCTAGCCTCATTGTTGATTTTCACAGGGCCAGTCAAGGGCTGGTCGCAGATGTGTACGACGACCAAGATGGTGATGGCAAGGTGGAATATCGGCTGATGAACGGCTTGCCGGTCCCAGCCGAAACAAGCTTTCCCACGATCCATGTCGTCGCCTCGGATGGATGGTGGATCAAGGATGGGAAGATTAATTACAACCTGGACATTGATGTCGATGGGCCGGTTCGTGTGGCCTTCGGATCTGAGCTTTACGCTGATCTGACTCGCACTGATGGCGCCATAGACTACCGAATTCAAGTGCGCGATGAACAGGATCGCGGCCGGCCAGATTGGGAACTGATCCAAGCTTACCCGCCGCTAGATGAAAGCCACGGCGTGGTTCGGAGCCTGCTCATGGTCAGCACGCATGGAGACCTGCCAATCACGGACTACATCTTTTGGCCCTTGCTCGGCGTCGGCGGAGGCACGGGCGAAGCGGAACGCTACAGCTATGGGATCGTCAAGGATTACAACACCAGCTTTGCTCCGATTCAAGTTGACTGGCTGGCAGGGAAGGTCCAATCTGTCGGCGAATTGGTTGCGTCTCGCGGTAGCGCAAGTAATTGGTTTGTCTACTCGATGTCCCCACTCACCGGCACGGCAACCTATGCTGATTTCGAGAATCCTTTTGCCTTTTACGATCTGGCTGGGAAGAATGATGGGCATCCGGATCTCCAGATTCGCAGTCAATACTTCGGCCCGTCAGATCCCTACGGCCCTACGATTGATCAACCCAGCGAGGTCGTTCGCTACTCTTGGGATCAAAGACACGAGCATTCCTGGACCTACAAGGTGGATTTGCTTGGCCGCAATCCCATTAACAGCCTGGTTCATTTTCCCGGCCTCGCTGTCAAGACGATCCCCTATCAGGAG